>CAXUCQ010000001.1:0-41839 GCA_964249295.1 uncultured Armatimonadales bacterium
GCGCGAGCAGGGCGAGCGCCAGCAGGGGGCGGGTCCGGGCAGCGGGAAGTCGCCGGGGCGATGGTACTCTCCGAATGGGAACGGATGAAGGCATTTTTCACTCCTTAAAGTGGGGCGGTTGTCCGGCGTCTCTCGGGCGCAAGTCGGGGACCATCGACAAGCCAATCGCCAATCGCCTGCAGCGGCAGTTCTCTGGATTTGATTATACAGCAACTCTCCCAAGAAAAACAACCAATTTCATAAAAAACACCGCCTTTGTGACCGGACTTCTGGCGCAGGCGGAAAATCCATCCTCAGACCCACGGGTGCTTCGTGAATCCAACAGCTCAGCCTTCCAAGGCCGCGAAACTTTCGCGCAGCCACTTGTCTGACGCGACACGATCTGGTACAATAAACATATGTCTATGTAATTGAAACCGGCAACCACTGCTCCTGCGCCCACGACGGTGGGCAATCCGCACTTCCGCAGCCCAGGACTGAAGCCTTGAGAAACACGGACAACAAAATTTGCGAAAACGAACTCCCCTCCCGAGCCGCGTGTCATAACGAACCCTCGGCCACCCAGGCAGGAATCGGGCGGGTTGAGTGCGAACAGTGCGGGGAATAATAGCGCGAACACTTTGACGGACACATAAGGAGCGCACGATGGAGATTGCAATCGTCGGTCTGGGCCGGATGGGCATGAACATGCTGGAGCGTCTGGCGAAGGACGGACACACGGTTTACGGCTACGACACGTCGCCGGAGAAGATGCCGGAGGTCGAGAAGCGGGGCGGCAAAGGCGTCACCGATCTCCACGAGGCCGTCAGCGGCCAGAAGCAGACGCCGAAGATCGTCTGGATCATGGTCCCGCAGGGCAAGCCCGTCGACGAAACCATCGCCAAGCTCAAGACCGTCATGGGCAAGGGCGACATCATCATCGACGGCGGCAACTCGTACTTCAAGGACACCGTCCACCGGGGCCGCGAACTCGAAGCGTCGGGCATCGAGTACGTCGACTGCGGCACGTCCGGCGGCGTGTGGGGCCTGAAGGAAGGCTACTGCCTGATGTACGGCGGCAGCCCCGACGCCTGCAAGTTCGCCGAGCCGATCTTCAAGACGCTGGCCCCGCCGGACGGCTACGTCTACTGCGGCGCGTCCGGGTCCGGCCACTACACCAAGATGGTCCACAACGGCATCGAGTACGGGATGCTGCAGTCCTACGGCGAAGGCTTCGACATCCTGCACGCCAGCGAGTACAAGCTCGACCTGACCGCCATCGCCTCCGCCTGGCGCTACGGCAGCGTGGTCCGCTCCTGGCTGCTCGACCTGCTGGTGCTGGCCTTCAAGAGCGACGAGAACCTGCAGCACATCAAGGGGTACGTCGAGGACTCCGGCGAAGGCCGCTGGACCATCCAGGAGGCCATCGACCATAACGTGCCCGCCCCGGTCATCACGGCCTCGCTGTTCGAGCGGTTCCACTCCCGCGAGACCGAGAACTTCGCCGCCAAAGTCATCGCGTCCCTGCGGAATGAGTTCGGCGGCCACGCCGTCAAGTCCGAAGACGACGGCGTCCACGAGGCGACCGGCTCCGGGTCGGGGACGACGTTCTCCGGCACGTCCGACAGCACCGCCGACCAGATCCAGCCCGACGCCTCCCCGAGCGAAGTCGCCGAGATCGTCGACGCCCCGGCTCAGTAGCGCCGCCGTTCGGCCAAGACCCAATAGGATGTTGATATGACCACGAAAGAAGCGCCGCCCCAGGACGCACAGACCGAACAATCGAAGAACGGCCAAGGGGCGGCCCCCGACCCATGCGCCGACGACTCTTTGCTCATCGAGCGCCCCCTGCCGCCGTGCAGCCTCGTCATCTTCGGCGCGACGGGCGACCTGACGCACCGCAAACTCATCCCGGCGCTCTTCTCGCTCGAGACGCAGGGCCTGCTCCCGGCCAAGATGAAGATCGTCGGCTTCGCCCGGCGGGAGTATTCCGACCACTCCTTCCGCGACGAGCTCCAGCAGTCCATCCAGGAGTTCGCCCCCGATCTCCTGAAGGAAGCGCCGAGCGCCTGGGAGAAGTTCGCCAAGCGCGTCGTCTTCCACCGCTCCGACTTCGACAACACGCAGGGCTTCACCTGGCTGAAGGAGCGCCTGGACAAGTTCGACCAGACCGAAGGCACGGCGGGCAACCGCCTGTTCTACCTCGCCACGCCGCCGAGCACCTACTCGACCGTCGTCGAGCAGTTGGGCAAGGTCGGCCTGGTCAAGGGCGGCGATGAGAAAGACAGCGCGGGGTTCACGCGCATCATCGTGGAAAAGCCGTTCGGCTCCGACCTCGCCTCGGCCAAGCAGCTCAACCACGACCTGAAGACGGTTTTCGACGAAGACCAGATCTACCGCATCGACCACTATCTGGGCAAAGAGACCGTCCAGAACATTTTCGTCTTCCGGTTCGCGAACGCCCTGTTCGAGCCATTGTGGAACAGCCGCTTCGTGGACAACATCCAGATCACGGTCGCCGAAACGGTCGGCGTCGAGCAGCGCGCGGGGTACTTCGACCACGCCGGCGAGCTGCGCGACATGGTCCAGTCGCACGCGCTCCAGATGCTCGCCCTCGTCTGCATGGAGCCGCCCAACTCGCTGGGCGCCAACGACCTGCGCGACGAGAAGGTCAAAGTCCTGCGCGCCTTGAAGCCGTTCACCGAGGAAGATCACGGGAGCAGCATCGTGCGCGGGCAGTACGGCGCGGGTCGGCTCAACGGCAAAGACGTCCCGGCCTACCGCGACGAGCCGAACGTGCCGAAAGACTCGGTCACCGACTGCTTCGTCGCCCTGAAGCTCGAAGTGCAGAACTGGCGCTGGTCCGGCGTCCCCATCTACCTGCGTGCCGGCACACGGATGCCGGCCCGCGGCACCGACAGCCACAGCACCTACAAAGACCTACCCCCGATCCTGCTGTCACAGCTGGAGTGTCCCGACTCGGAGCCGAACATCATCACGATCCGCGTCCAGCCGAACGAAGGCATCTCCATGCGGCTCGGCGCCAAGCCGCCCGGCCAGCGCACCCGCGTCAAGCCCGTGGACATGAACTTCACCTACGGGACCAGTTTCGGCCAGCGCATCCACGACGCCTACGAGCGTCTGCTGATGGACGCCATGCTGGGCGACGCGGCGCTGTTCACCCGCGACGACGAGGTGGAAGCCGAGTGGGGCCTGATCACGCCCATCCTGGAAACATGGGCCAAGACCCCCGCCCCCGAGCTGCCGAACTACGCCGCCGGGAGCTGGGGACCCGAGGCCGCCGACAAGATGGTCACCGAGTCAGGCCGCCGCTGGTGGAACCGCTAGCCCTGAAAGAACATCGACCAAAAAGAACATAGAAAGGACACGACATGCCGACAGTCACCGTCGAAGGGGAGAAATCGTTCGAAGCCGCCGTCGGCACGAAACTCGTGCTGGCGATCGAAGACGCCGGCATCGACATCCTGCACCGCTGCGGCGGCAACGCCCGCTGTGTCACCTGCCGCGTCCACTACCTGAGCGGTGAGCCGTCCGAGATGGGCGAGGCGGAGCGCGCGACGCTGGAGGAGGACGGCCTGCTCGGACAGTTCCGCCTCTCCTGTCAGGTCCGGCTGGGCGAGGAAGACGTGGATGTCCAGGTCTGGGGCCGTGCCTCGGAGAAGGGCATCCCTCCAGGTGAACGCCCGGAAGACTGACCCCTTTCGGGTCATGAATTGCTGTGACAGCCGCTTCCTGTGAGGGTGGCGGCTGTCTTTCTTTGGAAATCCGCGATGCACACTCAAAACCAAGGCCGCATCGGCTTTCTGTATGACCCGACGGTACTCGAGCATCAGCCCCCGCCGGGCCACCCCGAACGCCCGGCGCGCGTCCGCGACACGATCCAACTCTTGGAGCGGAGCGGCCTCCTAGACCGCCTGACGCGCCTCCCCGTCACACCGGCCACGCGCGAACAGATCGAGCGCGTCCACGCGGCGCGGTACTTGGACCGTGTCGAGCGGATCATCGCGGGCGGCGGCGGGTATCTGGACGCCGGAGACACCGTTGCGTCCGCCGGCTCCTGGCGGGCGGCGATCACAGCGGCGGGCGCCGCCATCGGCGCCGTCGATGCCGTCCTGAACGGCCAAGTCGGGGCGGCGTTCGCCCTGGTACGCCCGCCGGGCCACCACGCCACGCCGACCGAAGCGATGGGCTTCTGCATCCTCAACCATGCCGCCATCGCCGCCGCCCACGCCTGCGCCGCCTACGGCCTTTCGCGCGTCCTCTTGATCGACTTCGACGTCCACCACGGCAACGGCACCCAGGACGCCTTCTATGGCGATCCGCAAGTGCTCTACTTCTCGACCCATCAGTCGCCGGCGTATCCCGGCACGGGACGCGCTGAGGAGATCGGGGCCGGTCCCGGCCTCGGCTACACGGTGAATGTGCCGCTCCCCCCCCACGTCGGAGACGACGGCTTTCTGCAGGCTTTCGAGACCGTCCTGCTGCCCCTCGCCGACAGGTTCCGTCCGCAAATCGTCATCCTGTCCGGTGGCTATGACGCTCACTGGCGCAACAGCGCGTATGTGGCCGGGATCGAGGAGCGGATGACGGTCACCGGCCTCGCCAGACTGTCGGCCCTCGTCAAACAGATCGCCGACGCCCATTGTCCTAGCCGCCTCGTCGGTATCTTAGAAGGCGGATACGATCTGGAAGCACTGGCCTATGGCGTTCTTGCAACACTGGCGAGTTGGATTGGGGACACGGAAGCAGACGATCCCATTGGGCCGCCGCCGAGTTTAATGGCGTCCCCCGACGTAAGCGGGCTTCTGCAGCGGGTCCGCCGGATGCACGGGCTATGACTCTCAGCGGGGCTGGTAGGGCTGGCCCAGCGCGGTGGGCGGCACGACCTGGAGGCGTGACCGGAACAGCAACGCCACAAGCGTCAGCAGGTAAGGCAACGCGAGGAAGAACTGGTAGGGGAAACGCAGCGCCGAGGCCTGAAACTGGAACTGCAAGGCACTGGCCAGTCCGAACAGCAGAGCCGCCGCAAGCACACCCAGCGGGTTCCAGCGCCCGAGGATAACGACCGCCAGAGCGATGAACCCACGCCCGGCGCTCATGTTCTCGACAAAACTGTTCGTATAGCCGATGCTCAGGTAAGCGCCCGCAAGACCCGCCAGCGCCCCACCCCAGAGCAGCGCCAGCGTCCGCACGCGGTTCACGCGGACCCCGGCGCCGTCGGCGGCTTCGGGGTACTCGCCCACCGCACGCAGCCGCAGGCCCGGCAGGGTACGGAAAAGATAAAACCAGCACAGAGGCACCAGCAGCCAGGCGAAATACGCCAGCCCGTTCTGCGCGAACAGAGCCTGTCCGACGACGGGCAGCCGACTGAGCACCGGCACTGGGAGGGACGGAAAAATCACGGCGCTTGTGTTGGCGTTGGGGAACCAGGACCGGGCGAACACGCCCGTCAGGCCCAGCGCCAGGATGTTGATCGCGGTGCCGGCCACCACCTGATCGGCGCGCAGGCGAATCGCCAGCAGCGCCATGAGAGCGGCCAGAAGTCCGCCCACACCCGCCGCACAGGAAGCGCCGAGGAGAGGGCTGTGGCTCGCGTGACAGCCGGCAAAGCCGGCCAGCGCCCCGGCCAGCACCATGCCTTCGATCCCGACGTTGATGACCCCCGACCTTTCGGCAAAGATCTCCCCCAGTGCCGCGAACAGCAGCGGGATGGCGAGCAGGACGCCGGTGCGAAGCAGATCAGCCAGCGTACCCATTCAGTCGCGCGCCTTCTTAGCGATCTCCGCCAGGTGCTGGGCTTCTTCGGCCTCGATGTCGGCGAGGCTCTTTCGCGGACCCGCCTCGGCATCCAGAGGCGCAAGGTCATCGGCGGAGACCAGGACCGTGTAGCGGAGCGCGAACT
This sequence comes from uncultured Armatimonadales bacterium, assembly GCA_964249295.1. GTDB lineage: Bacteria > Armatimonadota > Armatimonadia > Armatimonadales > Capsulimonadaceae > CAZZVX01. Next base: position 5,903 of record CAXUCQ010000001.1, read on the forward strand.
TCTTTTCAGCGGCGGACAGCCTGTTCCGGGCCTCGTCCGAAAGGCCGTCGAGCCATTTCTGCCGCATGGCCTGGGAGCCTGTCAGGTGGCGCTCCCGGATGTCTCGCGGCAGGCCGGCCTCATCGACGTGTACCGTCGCCGTCCCGTCGGCGTAGAGCTTGCCCAAGGTTCCGGTCAATGCGCGGTAGTGCGGGTAGAATAGCCCTGATTTCGTGTCTGCGGCCGTCGCCTCACGGTCGGCGATCAGGATGGCGTCCCCTTCAGCGAGTTTTTTCGGCATGGATGTTCCCCTTCCGTTTGGCGCGTGGAGCGCACCGGGTATTGATGAAGTCAGCACACTGGGAGAAACGCAATGAGTTTTGCACAAGTTATATATGTGATTTTTGAGTGGCTGATAGTGCTGGCCCTGCTCGGCCTGATCGGCGTCATCGGCTGGCTCGTGATGACCGTCCTGGAGATCAAGACCCGCGTCATGAAAGACGCCAAGCGCCTTTATGAGTCGCCGACCCGCTCCGTGAAAAGCCTGATCGCGACCGGCAAGGGGATCGCGCAGCAGGAGTCGGTTCGGGTGCGCCATATCGGCGGCTCGGTCAAAGTCGCGGCAACGTCCGTGAAAGCCGCGTCCGGCGAGGTGAAGGTCGCCGCCCAGTCGATCCACGTCTCCGAACTGAAGTCGTCGCTCGCCGATGTCCAGAACGTCATGAAGTTCGTCAGCCTGATCGGGAAGTTCTCCAAGTCGGTGACAGGGCGGGGATCAGCCTGACGCTCTTATTTTCCTGAAAGCCTCTGCTGCAGCGCCGCCGCCAAGTCTTTCGCCGTCGCGCCCGGCTCGCCGGGGTCGATGTCTTCGACCGACTGACCGTTAACGGCGACACCGACCCCTGAGACGCCAGCAGCAGAGGGCGAAAGGACGTCTGTCGGCAGGTCCACGTCGACGATTTCCGCGGAGGCCGCCCCTTTGGAGCCTTGCACAATTGTTTGGACCGTTTGGAGCGCGTCCTGGAGCGCTTGCGGGTTTGCTTGGTTCGCCTCATCATACACCCAGCCGACCGTGACTCTGTATTTCGCCGTGGCGGGGCTGCCCACGGTGATTTCAGGCGGCGGCCCGGACGGCGCTGCGGGTACCGAGCCTCCGGCTGCCGTCGGTTTTGCGGGGCTGGTCTGCTGTGACTTGGCGGCGTCATCGTCGTCTGTGTCGGGTTTGGCAACCCTGTTGATGCCGCGGTTCACAAGCACCAGCAGCATGACGAGAATCACAACGCCGAGTATAGGGAGAAAGCGCCTCATTGCGGATCCTTGCATGAGTCAAAGCGCGCGCAAGGCGAGAAACCCCGCCATCCGCCCTGTTTCGCCGTCACGACGGAACGAGAAAAAGTTCTGGCTGTCACTGTAGGTGTTCTCGGCGCTGACGGATACGCCAGCCGCAGGAAGGCCCGCCTCAAGAAGCTGCGCGTAGATGACCGAACGCAGATCCAGTGTGTGCCGCCCGGAAGACTCGCACCTCGGAACAAGGGCGTCCGCGTGCTGCAGGATGTCCAGGTGTCGGAAGTGGTCTGCGACCTCTTGGCCGACCTCGTAACTTTCTCCACTGATCGCGGGGCCGATGGCGGCCAGGCACAACTCGGGCCGACTCCCGAAGTTCTCACGCATGGCATGGACCGCCTCGGCGACGATGCCGGACACGGTGCCGCGCCAGCCGGAATGGACAAGACCGATGGCCTGCTCGACAGGATCAACGATGTAGACCGGCACACAATCGGCGAAGAGCAGCATCAGCAGGAGGCCGGTTCGGTTCGTCACGAGCGCATCCGCTCCGGGGGCAACGGCAAGACCGCCCCGCTGCACGACCGCCACTCCGTTCCCATGCACCTGTTCCGCGGACCTGACCTGCGAAGGCAGGAAGCCGAGTTCAGCCCACAGCCGCTGCCGGTTGGCTTCGACAGACGCGGGATCGTCACGGACGTGTACACCGAGATTCAGCGACTGGTAGGGCGGGCGGCTGACCCCGCCGTGTCGGGTGGTAAACCCGTGGACGACGCCGGGCAAGCCCGCGAGGTTCGCCGCCTGGTAGACGGGCAGAGCGCCGATCTCGCGCCGCGTCCAGTCCGACATGACTAATCCGCCATCTCGTACAGGTCCATGTCGCCCGAAAGCAGGGCCTGCTTGGCGGCATCCTCGTACAAATCTTCCATCTTTGCGAGATACTCACGCACCGTCATCACGACCGTCGCGTGCGACCAGGTCAGCGGGGAGACCGAGATCGGGTCTCCGCTGTAAGGGTGGAGCTGTTCGGCAAGGACACCGGACTCCAGGGTGTGTTTCCGCACCCACCCGAGGAGTTCAAGGGCGCGGCTGAGGTCACTGGGCTTTTTGGCCTTGGCGATGTACCACTCGGCGAGCCAGAGGGTGCAGATGATCCACGGGTTGCCCGGCACGTTGGAAACGTCCTGGCTGACCTGGTGGTAGTAGTCGTTCTCGTAGCGGGCGATGCCGCCGATGTCGGTGCGGCACCACAGACGCTCCTCGATCTGGGTCATCGTGGACACGACCATGGGGTCGTCGGCGGCCAACATACCGAACTGAAAAACGCCGTACAGGCTGCTGTCGATGGTGACGTCGGCATCCAGCGCGCCCGTCTGCCGGTCGATCGCAAGCCTGCGGACGAACCGCTGTCGGTCTTCGTCCCACAGGTGTCTAATCGCCGCTTCTTTGATCTCGTTCTGCGCCGCCCGAAACTTCCGGCCTCGGACTTCATCGCCGAACGTCTCCGCGAAGTTCGCGGCGGCGTTCAACCCCGCCCACACGGCGGCCACGGTGAACGTGTGGATTCCGTGACGCTCTTCCCATAGGTCATAAGATTCGGCCGGCAGTCCGGTGTGCGGCTCGCGGTAGGACGCCATGAACTCGCCGGCCCGGCGGATCAGCGGTGAGTAAAGCGGGCGGATAAACTCGACGTCCCGGAAACGCTCGTAGTGCTCCCAGAGCGCCCAGATCACCAGGGCCGTTTCATCCTCCTGGATCGGGAGCTGCGAGTGACCTTCCCGGTCGGTCCACGGGTGCCACGACGATCCCAGGGATTTGTCGGGGTTGTACTTGTGCAGCAGAAAGCCTTCGGGCAGCAGCACGTCTTTGCAGAACTGATAAAAGGGCCGCGTCACATCCTGCTGGCCCGCCAGATCAAGGGAATACGCGACCAGCGCCCCGTCACGGGGCCACATGTACGAGTAAGTGTCGTTGTTGAAGTCGAGGTAGTCGCTGTCATTGGCGGCGATGATGGCGCCCCGGTTGTCGATCTGCGTCCGCAGGATGAGCAGGGACTGTTTGTAGAGGGTGCCGAGAGGCCCCGGCAGATCGCCATACGGGATGTTGTCTTTGTTGACCCAACGGTTCCAGTAGGTCCTGACGCGGTGCTGGAAGAACTCCGGCCCGCGCTCGCGCACGAGCTGGTCGATCAGCTTCACCCCGGCGTAGTCTTCCGCGACGCCCATCCAGTAATGCACGACCGCCGTCCGCTCCAGAGCCACATGGGCGCCGATGGTGCTGTCGACGGACCCCTGCGCGATCGGATTCCGCTCCAGGACGCCGTCTTCGGCATCCCGCCACGTCCCTTCCGCACCGTGCGCGCGCGAAACGCCGACGGCGTAGTGATGCACCCCATACTCCTGGGCGTCACCCTCACCGACGCAGACGTTGGTCAGGATCCAGCACTTGCCTTTGTAGTGAATCATCGCCTGCAGGTTTGGCGCGTAGTAGGCCGTGTTCCCTTCGGAGGAGGCCCAGATGTTGAAATCATGGTGCCAGAACAAGCGCAGGTCGCGCGGCATCGGGAGCAGGTTCTCGATCTCGACCTTGCGGACGTACAGGTCGCGGTCGAAGTCGACACAGTCCCGGCACACGAGTTGGATTCCCAGGCCCCAATGGACGGCCGTCACCTCGGTGACGAGGGTCTCATTTTCGTAGCGCAGATGCTTCTGCCAGGACGGCTCGTGAATCCAAGACATCTGCCCATCGACCCAGACGCCGAAGCGGCATGCCTGCCCGCGCGTGTGGTTCTCCTGGCCGACATAGGGGAAATACACGTCACGGAGGGTGTAGCGGGAGTCGAACGTCAGCAGAAGGTTACCGTTTGCAATCGGGATGTCGCGTGGCATAACGTGTGGATGACGCTCACGGTCCGTAAACCGGCATCACCATCTCCGGGCAGAGTATACCCCAGTATCGGCGTTTTCCGGGCGGATGCTCAGTCCAACAGCAGGCCTGACCGTTGACGCAGGCGCGACGGACTGCTATAATGGAGGCATGGCTAAGCCACGCAAAACAGCGCAAGCACGCACCGAAGCACGCAGGCGGCGTCTCCAAGAGCGGTCTACCGTCCACGCCGCCAGCCTGAGCGCCCTGGCCGTCTTCGTCGTGGGTTTGACGGTCTTTACCGTCCTTGCGATCCTGCCTGGTACGCCGGTGCGCAACTTCTGGCTGCTGGTGACGGTCAACGGCCAAGTCAGCCCGAGGAGCGACCTCTATCAGAGCCTGTTCGCCCAGATCGAGCGTCAAGAAGTTTTGTTCGTCTCCCCGCTCTGTCTGCTCTGTGGCGGCCTGACCCTGGGGAGACTCACGCCGAGACGGATCCCAGGCCTTCGCCTGCTGCGGGCGGCGGGCATAGTGGCCGTCGGGGTCGTGCTCGCTTGCGTCATTTTCCGATGGGGATTGATCCTTTACGGGCAGCAGGGCCATCTTCAGGCGGGCGAGCTGAACACCCAGGTCGAGAAGACTCAGCTCGCCTGTTCACTGGGTTGGATCATCGCTTACCTGGCAGGGACGGGGGTCGGCGTCCGCTGGCGCGACTCCGGCTTCCAGAGGCAGCTGGATGCTGCGGAAGGAAGTCGCTTCTCTCTGTCCCGCCGGTGACATCGTCGCTCCCATGTCGCCGACCGCTTTGAGGCTTGACATATGGTCCCGTCCCCTCTATAATGGTGACGACACGGGCACTGCAGCCAAGGATTCCGCATGAACTTGATTTCCATGATCGCGCAGAAGTGGAACACGGTGCGCCGTGAGGGGGAGGCACGGACGGCCTATGCCGAGGGCCGTTTGGAGGATGCCCTTCTGCACGCGCGCGCCCTGTATCAGTTTGACCTCGGCAACCCCTGGGCCAATTTCCTGCTCGCGTGTCATCATCTTGAAGCGGACCGATACGGCGACGCCCTGCCCCATCTTGATTGCGTCATCCGAGACTGGCCCGCAGACGCCTGGACGTGGTACGCGATCGGCGTCTGCCAGGACAGGCTGGAGCGGCCCGGCGCCGCCATCCAGGCCTACAAACACGCACTGTCCCTGGTCCCGGACTGGACAAAGGCGCTGAAGAACATCGGACGTGACCTTTACCTCTTGGGCGACTACGCGGCGGCGGAGGAAGCGCTGCGCCGCTACTGTGACGCCTCCCTTGATGACAAAGAGGCGCACGACCTGCTCGGCTACGTCTGCTACCGCCAGGGCAAATTCAGCCTCTCCTATCGCCACTACGAGCGCGCCCGGCGTCTTGATCCCCTGAATCCCAAGTTGGAGCGCAACGCGCGACTGCTCTACGGCCGCAGCGCGACCTCCTGACGGTCCCATCGCATCTGTAGTCTCGGTCCCTCTCTTCCATTCTCCACTCTTTCCGCGCGGCGCCACGTCTCACCCCGCAGGCGTTGGCGGAACATTGCTCCCGGCTCAAGTACCAGGCTTTTTGCCACGCCTACGCACATTTAACAGCATCGCCACTGAGATTTGTCAACCCTAGTCGTGCCGGTCCTCCCCCAGGACGGCTAATCCCGTCATTTGACCAGTAACCGCACATCCCTGATTTTGCCGAACTAAACGTGGCAGTCTCGCGCGGATTCGCTTTCGACGCCTGGAGGGAGCGACCCAGGCTTAAGACGATCCCCGCCCTGTACTGCCCATAACTCGTAAGCCCGCGCCCCACACGGCGCAAGGAAAGATAATCAACCCGTGAAGAATACCACGTTTTCGGGCCGCTCTCTGGCCTGTGTGTTATCCCTCATGCTCAGCCTTGGAGCATCAGCACCCCACGCGCAAGGGCAGACCACGACTGGCGCAAACGGGTCAGGCGCCCAGGGCATCGGGCAGTGGGACGGCGTCACCCCATCGGCTCATCTCGCCGATTCTTACGAAGACCCGAAGCAGTTCAACGTCCCGTTCGGCATGATCAGCTACTACAACAACCCTTGGCGCGGCTACATGGACACCTGGCCCGCCAGTCAGTACCTGCGTCTGCCCGGCGCCATGTGGAATCTGGACAACCGGTACGCGGAGCCGATCTGTCAACTGCTGCAAGAAAGCGGCATCCGCTCGGTCCGCCTGGAGGTCGGCTGGAACAACATCGGCTGGAACGACGACCTGACCCCGACCGCGAAGGCCAACCTGGAGTCACTGCTCGGCGTGTTCGAGAAACACGGGATTCGCCCATTGATCCTGCTGAACGCCAACCACGGCATCCCCGGCCCGCTCCGCAGCATCCCGATCACGGTCGCCACCGCCGCGAGTGCCGGTGACAAGACGATCAAACTCTCGGAGTGGTCTCAGGTACGGCCCGGCTATTCGGGCTTCGCCAACCCGCAGTACATTGCCTGCCTGCCGTTCATCACCGCCGTAGACCGTGACGGCACGGCGCACCTCTCGACGGGCCTGCCCTATCCCGTCAGCGCGGGCGTGCAGGCGATTCAGGACCTGAAGTACCAGCCGTTCCAGGGAACGGTGCTGGCGAACGGTACGCCCGTCCCCGCCGCTCAGGACACGTTCAACGGCTGGATGAAGTACGTCGAGGCCGTGGGCGCGGCGGCCCGCGCCGGCCTCGGCACGGCGGGCAAGCCCGATGCGGGGTTCGATCTCGAGGTCTGGAACGAGTTGACGTTCGGCTCCAACTTCCTCGACATCAACAACTATTACGACGCCAAATTCAACTTCTCACAGCAGTTCACCTACACAAAGACACGCCTGCAGACAGGACTCAAGCCGGGCGCTCAGTTGACCTTCACGGCACAGGGCGCACAGTGCATCCTGCCGATGACGGTGGACTACTTCACCAACCCCGCGAACGGCTACCCAGGGGTGAACGTCATCACCGGGTTCTCGAACGAGCAGCCCTGGGACGGCGGCGGCTCGATGTGGCCCGGACAGGCCGGCTTCAGCCGGCACTACTACACGGGCGGCTGGACGGACTGCAGCCCGGCCAACCAGATCGGGCAGTCGAACCAGGGATACATCAACGCTCTGGGCAACCTGGACGGCCAGCTCACGGGCGCCGATTACACGACGATCGTACCCGGAAGCGATTACGTGCCGACCTTCCGCTGCTCGTTCCCAGAGTTCTGGCACTCCGGTATGAAGACGGAGTGCATCACGCGGGACGTCGTGCCTGACAACCGTGACAGCGATATGCCCGCCTACTCCGGCGTCCATGGCCGCTACACCGACACGGGGGACCTCCATCCGGCCCAGGTCTGGCAGACGGAGACGAACTACTGGCGGGCGCCTTTCCTGCAGCAGATCCAGCAGCAGACGGGAGCGGCGTCGAACGACCCGCGCCTGCTGGCGTTGGACGCCTGGACGGACGGCAAGATGGAACTGCGGCAGTACGTCTTCCACGCCCACAAAGGGCTGACGAAGATCATGAACTACTGTCTCGGGGTCGACCCCTGCGACTTCGGCATGATTCCGCAGACAATGCTCTCGGCGCTCGACCAGAGCGGGAACACGCTGACGGACGCCGTGCGACAGATGGAGCCGCCGGGCTTGAAGGCGATGACCTGGATCAACACGACCATGAGCGCCGGGCAGCCGCTGGCGGCGACATGCCCCCTGACGGTGCAGGACCTCATCGAGTACCAGCCCCGACTCGTCTTCGCCGGCGACGGCACCGCCGCCCACCCGAGCAAATACAACCGTGACCAGTTCGCGTTCATGCCGTTCCAGCTCTCGGCGAACCAGTACACGATTCCCTACTACGTGATGACGCTCGACGTGACGCACGTCTGGAACCCGAACGCCGACCCGCTGGACCCGTCCCGCTATGACATGCCCAGCCAGCAGTTCGATGTGACCATCGGGAACATCCAGGGCCAGGGGGCGACGGTCTCCGCTTACGACCCCCTGAAAGGAACGGTCGTCCCGGCCACCGTCGTCGCGTCAACGCCGACGACACTGACGGTCCGCCTGCAGGCCGTCGATTACCCGCGCTTCCTCCAGGTGACGGAGGCTAAAAACAGCCCGCTGATCTCACAGCCGCAGGCCGTCTACGCCGGCCACGGCCAGGTCAAAGTGACCTGGCACACCAACATCCCCGTCAAAGCCGTCGTCACCTACGGCACGGACTGGACCACGCGCGCCGCGAAGACGATCACGGTCCCGGCGTCCAGCCAGCTCACGGGGTCTGTGACGCTCTCCGGCTGCAACCCCGGCGTCGTCGCCGTCCGCATCAAGGCCGCGTCCGCGACCGGCCTCACGACGGCATGGCCGCGCTGGGACGAGGACCCTGCCGGGCAGGTGGTCGTCCCCGCGACGCCTTGACAAACGTCCACAGATGGGCTAAAGTAACGGCATGCAGTCTTCAGCGATGGATGCCGACGCGGTCACGCAGGATGTGATCGAGAAGTACACGCAGTTTGTCAACCCGACTCAGGTGGCGCTGCTCAAGATCGGAGGGTTTGACCACGTCGAAGCGCAGGCCGACGGCGTGATCCTCTCCGACCTCGACGGGAACCGGTACATCGACTGTCTGGGTGGCTATGGGGTATTCTCGCTGGGACACCGGCACCCCAAAGTCGTCCAGGCGGTCAAAGACCAGCTCGACCGCATCCCCCTTTCTTCCAAGACGTTCCTGAACAAGCCCCTGGCCGATCTCGCCGCGAAGCTCGCTGCAGTTTCTCCAGGCGCCCTTCAGTATTCCTTTTTCTGCAACTCCGGGGCGGAAGCGGTGGAGGGCGCCCTCAAGATCGCCCGGATGGCGACCGGCAAGCCCGAGATCATTTCGGCCCACGGCGGCTACCACGGAAAAACACTGGGGGCGCTGTCCGCCACGGGGCGCGATTTGTACCGGACGCCGTTCGCGCCACTGCTGCCCGGCTTCGTCCAGGTCGCGTGGAACGACTTTGGCGCGCTGCGGGACGCCGTGACGGACCAGACCGCCGCGATCATCCTGGAGCCGGTCCAGGGTGAGGGCGGCATCCAACTCCCCTCCCCCGAGTATCTCCCGGCGGTGCGGCGGCTGTGTGATGAGCGCGGCGTGCTGCTCATCGCCGACGAGGTCCAGACGGGCCTAGGCCGTACCGGCAGGATGTTTGCGGTCGAGCACTGGGGGGTGGCGCCGGACATCATGACGCTGGCGAAGTGTCTCGGCGGCGGCGTCATGCCGATCGGCGCGTTCTTGGCGACGCCCGACATTTGGGACAGAGTGTTCCGTCAGAACCCGTTCATCCACACGTCCACGTTCGGGGGCGGCGAGCTTGCCTGCGCAGCGGGCTTGGCGGCTCTGAAAGCGATTGAAGAGGAAAATCTCGTCGCGCAGTCGGCGGAGAACGGCGCGTACTTCCTCCACGGCTTGCGCCGGGTGCAGGCGGAGTTCCCGCAAGTGCTCCGGGAGGCGCGCGGCCTCGGCCTCATGCTGGGCGTCGAGTTCACCGACAGCGACATCGGCAAGCTCGTGATCGGCACGATGGTGCATCGCGGCGTCATCGCGGCGTACACGCTGAATAACCCCAACGTCATCCGCTTCGAGCCGCCGCTGATTATCACACGGACCCAGATCGACACGGTGTTGGAAGTGTTCGCCGCAGGCGTCACCGACGCCCTCGAACTGCTCGGCGATCTCCTTTAGCGGCGGGCGTTCAGAGTCATCCGCATCCCGTACTTGGGCCGGAGCGTGATGATCGGCTGCCAGGCGACGTGCTGCCGTGGGTCCAGCGTCATCCGCCAGCGCCGGCCCAGCGTTGCCAGCAGCAGAACACCTTCCATCCACGCGAACTGCTCGCCGATACAGGTGCGCGCCCCACCCCCGAAGGGGAAGAAGGCGAATTTAGGCCGTTCTCCTTCCTGACTCTTTTCCCACCGGTCGGGGTCAAAACGATCCGGGTCCGGGAACCAGCGGCCATCGCGGTGGGTGACGGACTGACTCAGCAGCACGATCGAGTCCGTGGGCAGACGGTACCCGGCCACGCAATACTCTTCGATGACGCGCCGACCAACGACCCAGGCCGGCGGGAACAGGCGCAGCGACTCGGCAAACACCTGACGGGTGTAGGGGAGCCGAGGCAGGTCGTCGAAGCTCGGCTCCCGGCCTGACAGCGCCGTGTCCAGCTCCTGGTGAAACCTGGCTTCCACGTCTGGGTGCTGGGACAGCAGGTACCACGTCCATGTCAGCGCATTCGCGGAGGTCTCGTAGCCGGCGAGGAAAAGCGTCATCGCCTCATCACGCACCTGAAGGCCGCTCATCCGGCTGCCGTCCTCGTCCCGCACGTCCAGCAGCATCGAGAGGAGATCGCCCTGATCTTCATGCCGCTCTTGGTGTTCGTTGATCATGCGGTAGATGATCCGGTCGAGCCGCGCTCGCGCGCGCCGGAAGCGCCGGACATGGGGCAGAGGCAGATCCTCCAGCTTCTCGGCATACGGCAGCATCAGCAGGTGGAAGAGCGCGATCACCTCGCCAACATCCGCGCCGATCTGCTCCGCGTCGGCCTCGACGTTCGCATTGAAGAGTGTCCGCGCGACGACCGGCAGCGTCAGCCGCATCATCTCCTGCGCGATGTCTAGATTTTGGCCGTCCGCCCAGTGCTCCTGACGCGCAGAGCCGCACTGCACCATTGTCTGGGCGTAGCCGCCCAGTCGCTGCCGGTGGAACGCCGGCTGGACCAGTCGGCGCTGTCGCCTGTGGAAATCTGCCTCACTCGTCAGAAGACCCTCGCCCAGAACACGCTTGGCGCGCTCCAGCCCACGGCCTTTGTAAAAATGGGCCGCGCGCGTGACAAAAACATCACGGATGAGATCGGGATGGTTCAGAAGCGTAACGCGCTGTGGCCCGATGCAGAACGAAGTGATGTCGCCGTAATCACGGGCCGTTCTTTGCAGGAAACCGATCGGGTCGCGGCGGAACGCCATGAGATGCCGGCCAGGGAACTTCGATGGCGGCCCCGGCGGATTTGCGCTGTTGGTCATAAGTCACTGAGTCAGAGTCGGCGCCCACCAGGGGTCGGTGTAGGCAGCCGTAATCTGGTCCTTGGTCAGCAGCGTCAGATTGGGGTTCAGGGTGGCGATGGCCGGACGCGCCGCATCCGCGGTGAAGATCAGGGGCGTGCTGCCGCCGGTCGCGGAAGAAAGCAGGCACCGCACCGTGAACTGGGAGATGACACGGGCGTCGGTCTGCTGAACCGCCGCCTGCAGAACGCCGGAGACAGCCCGAAGAGTCTGGTCGCGGCTCGGTGCCGCTCCGGCAGACGGCGTGTACGTCACTGTAACCGTGAGGCGACCGTCACGCGGGTCGATCTGGGTGGCCGCGACGGCACACTCCTGATTCGGGGTCGTGACCGACGCGCGGAGCGCGTCGAGAAGCGTAGCCTCGGAGGGGTCCGCGACGACGGGTGAAGCGGCAGCCGGCGATGGCATGGGTGTCGAGTCGGATGCGACAGACGGCACAACCACGGTCGGCGCATCGACCTGCTTCTGAGAACCGCCGAGTGAAAACGAGTGGTGCGTCAAGATCAGCGCGGTCAGCACGACCAACACGACCAGTGTCCCGGCGACGTAGGCAAAGCGTCGCAGCACAGTGTCCGGGTTGAAAGGCCATCGGGAGCGACGGCTCATGGGAGTTCCCGGCTGAGGATTCACAGGGGCAGCCTCGTTCGGCTTGATGACGAGTGGCGCGGCAAGATCGCGCGCTTTCAACTCCAGCAGGCGTGCCAGCTTGATCTGGTCGGCGGGACTGTCGGGTTGGACATCCAGCGCCATGCGGTACCACTGGACCGCGTCGTCAAGACGCCCTTGGTTATCGTAGATGTCGCCGAGCAGGCTCTGCGCGGAGGGATTGTCCGGTGACAGGCGGAGTGCGGCCATGCACTTTGCGATGGCGTCGGGCCACTCGCCGCGCATCCGCAGCAAGTTCGCCTGGGCCAGCAGCGCGTAAGCCTCTCGTGAGAGCGCCTCCACACTGTCGCCGGGAACGGCGTCCGGTCGTGTCCTGCCTGTTATCATTGCGTCATCCGGCGTCTGTGTGTCCAAACCCGCCCTCTTGCCGCTCCGTCTCCGGCAGCAGCGCGTCGTCCTCCTGCCACTCGACCCGCGCCACCGGAGCGACGACGAGCTGCGCGATCCTGTCTCCCCGACGGATCGTGATCGATGCATCGCCCCAGTTAATCAGCAATACGCTGATAACGCCGCGATAGTCGCTATCGATCGTGCCGGGGGAGTTGACCATTCCAAGACCGTGCTTCCAGGCGAGGCCGCTGCGTGGCCGGACCTGGGCCTCGTACCCGTCAGGGAGCGCCACGCGAATGCCGGTCGGGATTCTCACTCTTTCACCGGGATGAAGGACCACGTCTTTCGGGACGGCGGCGTGCAAGTCCATCCCTGCGGAGCCGGCCGTCGCGTAGCGGGGCAGCGGGGTGTCGGCGGCAGAGGCTTCCTTCTGGATCAACACGCGCACCAATGCCGTCACCTCGCATCCGAGCGGTGGATCGGCACGATGACCGTGAACGTCGTGCCTTTGCCGATCTCGCTTTCCACCGTGACCGTCCCGTGGTGTCCCTCGACCAGTGCTTTCACCAGGGCAAGACCGATGCCCGTCCCGCCGATCTCGCGGTTGTCGCGGTTGTCGACCCGGTAGAAGCGTTCGAACAGCTTGGGGAGGTGCTCACGGGAGATGCCCATGCCCTCATCGGTCACCCGGAGGACGACGGCGACCTGACGTCCGGTCGGCAGGTGGGTCTCACCGAGCACGCGACCGACCACGCGGACCGCGCCGCCGCGCGGCGAGTATTTGATGGCGTTGTTGACAAGGTTGGTCAGTATCTGATCCATCTTGTCGCCATCGGCTTCCACCAGCGGAAAGCCCTCCGAAAAATCCAGACTCAGGGCATGGTCCTTCGCATACGCGCGCTGCGTGTTGATGACCTTGGAAGTCAGCGCGACGACATCGACCTTCTCCCAGTTCATCTGCATCGCCCGCCCCTGTTCGATCCGCGAGATGTCGAGCAGGTCTTTGATCAGGCGGGTCAGGCGGTCACATTCCGTGTCGATGATGGCATAAAACTCGCGCCGCGTCACCTCATCGTAGAAGCCTTCGTTGTCGGCCAAGAGGGTCGAGATGAACCCTTTGATGCTGGTCAGCGGCGTGCGCAGTTCGTGTGAGACGGTGGAGATGAAGGCCGTCTTCAGCCGCTCGAGGCCGCGAATCTCCGTGATGTCGTTGAAGATCGCAACGATCCCCGCCGGCTCGTTGTCGTCGCCTCGCACCGGAGCGCACTGGATCTGGTAGATGCGCTCCTGAAGCTCGTCTTCGGGCGTCACGTCCCTGATGGGGACGGTGATCTCGTCGGCGACCTCGGTCGTGTTGCCTGCCAGCGCGTGATGAAGCAGTGACGTCACGCGCTCGTCGGCGATGGCCTGGTCGAACGCCTGGCCGATCAGGACGGCGTTCGGAGGGATGTCGAGGATGGCCCTGGCGGAAGGGTTGATCTGGACCACCCGCCCGTTGGTCCCGACCATCAGCAGGCCCGCGTAGAGGCTGTCGATGGTGTGAATCAGCTCCTGCTTCTCCTGGACCACCTCCCGGTAGAGCTGGGCCTGCGCGATCACCGCCGCGCCCTGGATCGCCATCCGCTGGAGCAGTCGGACGTCTTCCTCATCGAAACGCTGGCCGTAGCGCTTGTTGAAGACGTGCAGGACGCCCACCGTAGTTCGTTCGAGGACGCGGTTATCGCCGTCACGTTTCTCGACGATCAGCGGCACGGAAACCGCGTTCCGGACGCCGTAGAGCGTCAGCCGGTCCGCCGCCGCGCGCGGGTCGGCGGCGGCATCATCGAGAGTCAGGGGCGTGCTGGTGCGGAACACCTCACTGGAAAAACCGTCCTTGGCGACGCGCCGCTCCAGGCCGTGCAACTGCTCCCGCGTGAAGCCCAAGGCCGGTTCGGTCGCGTAGAGAGTCTCGGAGATCGGGTCGTGGAGCAGAAAAACGCACTTCTCCGCCTGCAGGATCCGGGCGATTCGGTCGACAAGCCGCTTCAGCGTTTCTTCAAACTCGGATAAAGAGGCCTCGGACATGCTTATCCTTCTTCCGGTGACCGGCTTCAGACGGTCAGGAGCCTGCCGCAGTTCTCACAGGTCTGAGCCTGCCGGCCTTCGCGAACGTCCTTGATGACGCCCGCCGGGAGCGTCATGTGGCAGCCGCCGCAGTCGCTGCCTTCTATCCTTGCGATGCCGACGCCGGAGGAGCGGGTACGGATGTCGTCGTAACGCTTGAGGAGGGTTTTGTCCTCGACTGCGGCCGCCGCGTGTGTCCGCAGAAGCACGGCTTCCGCCACTTCCAAGCCGAGCGCCTCGTGTCGGGACTGGAACTTGGCGACGGTGTCGGCGCGATGGGCGGCGGCGCGGTGCGCCTGCTCCTGGGCGACGGTCAGGTCGGCCTGTGCCTGCTCCACCTGCTCCATAAGTTCTAGAATCCGGCTGTCGAGGTCGGACCGCTGACGACCCAGCGCCTCGATCTCCCGCTCGATGTTGGCGAGTTCGCGGGAGTTGGTGACGGTCCCTTGATAGAGTTTCTGTTGATAACTCTTCCGCTTGGTCTCGATGCTGCTCGATTTCAGTTCGGCGTCTTTCAGTTCGGCAGACAGGCGGTGGGATGTGTCCTGCTGTGACTGCTCCGTACCTCGAGCGGCCTGCGCCTGCTGAGCCGCTTGAGCGCCGTCGTCGAGCGCCGCCTGGGCCTTTTTGGCTCTTTGAATCTGGGTGTCAATCTGCTGGAGGGCGAAGAGCGCATGGAGTTGGTCTTGCAGCGGCGTTGCCATGGATAGAATTCCCCCGTCTTTCTATTCTAGCAGATTGGGCCGGAGGCTGTCAAACCGCCGCGCCGCGCATCAGGTACAATAAAGACATGGCAAAGGGACTGGCGACGCGCTTCGTCTGCCGCAACTGCGGGTTTGAAAGCGCCAAATGGCTCGGGCGGTGCGCGCAGTGCGGCGAGTGGGGGACGTT
This sequence comes from uncultured Armatimonadales bacterium, assembly GCA_964249295.1. Taxonomy (GTDB): domain Bacteria; phylum Armatimonadota; class Armatimonadia; order Armatimonadales; family Capsulimonadaceae; genus CAZZVX01. Next base: position 21,137 of record CAXUCQ010000001.1, read on the forward strand.
GGAAGAGACGGTCGCGTCCCCCAAAGCGTCCACAGCGCGGGCGAACGGCCTCGCTCTGGTCGGACGGAACACGCCGCTGCGACTGACGGAAGTCCCCTCCCAGGCGGACGAAGGCCGTGTCCATACGGGGATCGGGGAATTCGACCGGGTGCTCGGCGGCGGGATCGTGCGGGGCGCCTTGATGCTGATCGGCGGGGAGCCTGGCATCGGCAAGAGCACCCTGCTGAGCCAGGTCGCCGGCAACCTGTCGGCGAGCGGCGGCAAGACGCTGTACGTGTCGGGGGAAGAGTCCGCCACGCAGATCAAACTCCGCGCGTCCCGGCTGGGAGTCACGTCCGGCGACCTGCTGCTCTACAACGAGACGGACGTGACGCTGATCGCCGCCGCCGCCCAGTCGGAGAAGCCGGCTTTCATCATCGTCGACAGCATCCAGACCATGCAGCATCCCGATGTCGAGTCCGGGCCGGGCAGTGTGTCCCAGGTCCGGGCCTCGACGGCGGCACTGGCCCAGATCGCCAAAGGCGACGGCATCCCGATCTTCCTGGTCGGCCATGTGACCAAGGAAGGCTCCCTCGCCGGGCCGCGCGTTCTGGAACACATGGTGGACACCGTGCTGACGTTCGAAGGGGACCGCCACTACACGTACCGGATTCTGCGCGCCGTCAAGAATCGATTCGGCTCGACCGATGAGTTGGGCCTGTTCGAGATGCACGAGGAAGGTCTGGTCGAGGTGCCGAACCCTTCCGAGATGCTGCTGGCGGAGCGGACACAGAACATCGCCGGCAGCGCCGTGACGGCCTGCGTGGAGGGGACGCGCCCTTTGCTCATCGAAGTCCAGGCCCTCGTCGCGCCCTCCTACCTCACCAACCCCCGTCGCACCGTTTCCGGCGTCGACACCAACAGGGTCAACCTCATCCTCGCCGTCCTGGAGAAGCGGGTCGGCATGAGCCTCGCCAATCAAGACGTCTTCGTCAACATCGCGGGCGGCGTCCGAGTGGACGAGCCGGCGGCGGATCTGGCGATCGCACTGGCGGCGGCGTCCAACTTCCAGGAGGTCGCCATTGATTCCGGCGTGGTCTTGGCCGGGGAGGTCGGGCTGGGCGGCGAAGTGCGCGCCGTCGGCCAGATCGAGAAGCGACTCCGGGAGGCGGCGCGGATGGGTTTCACCCGCGCCATCGTCTGCGCGAAAAACAAGGCCGGCCTGCGAGGCGCCTCACCGGGGCTGGACGTGATCGGGGTCGAGAGCGTGCGGCAGGCCCTGGACGCGGTGCTGATACGCCGATGACACACTTGTTCACAGCGACGCTGCTCCTGCTCATCGGGTGTGTCATCCCCGCAGGCGCCTCAGGCAGTCCGCTTCGACCCCTTGTCGTCATACTCCTCCCCGGCACCAGCCTGAGCGACTGGCAGCGCGCGGACGCGCCGACGCTGCACGAGATGCTGGCGACAGGGTCGGTCGCCGTCATGAACACGCGCTCCGCGCGCCTGCCGAACGACCATCGGCGCGAGACGCCAGAGAGCGCCGCATTGACCCTCGGGGCCGGGTCACGGGCGGCCGGCGGGAGCGAGATCACCGATTTCCATCTGGCCTCAGGCCGGGTCCCGCGTCTGGCTCTTACTTACGGCTCACTCTACGCACGGAGGGTAGCCGCCGCCCCGCCCGTTATTTCCGAGGTCAACGTCCAGTGGCCTTGGGTACAGCAGGAGGACAGTGGTCAAGGGTATGACCTTCGGCCCGGCAATCTCGGAGACGGCCTCGTTTTGCACCACATAGAAGTGCGGGTCGGCGGTGGGCGGTTCGCCCCTCCCGTGGCCTGCGACAGCGCCGGAGTGGTGGAGGTTGTTGCCGGCGGACGATTGCCCAGACGATTGCCAAACTTCTTGATCTGGGATGCCGGGCCGAACATCGCTGCCGCCGAGCCTCTGATTCGCCAAGCCGCCTCCGAGGTCTCAGCGGAACGGGGCCAGTTAATTATCCTCTCGCCGTTCGCCGAGGATCGCGCGTATCAGCGAGGCGAGCGGTTGACCCCGATTGTTCTTTGGGGGCCGAGTGTACCGGCAGGACTGCTCTTTTCCCCGTCTACGCGGCGCGCGGGTCTTATCACAAACACGGATTTTGCGCCGAGCGTCGCGGCGTTCTTCGGTGCGAGGGACGCATATCGCTGGCTTCCGACGGCTGCTCTGGGGCGTCCGTGGGTGTCGGAGCGGACGACGGACGCCGTTGCGGACGTTACGCGAGTCGAGTCCACGTCTTACCGCCAATGGGCCGCGACGCGGATGCTCCCTTGGGTCGCCCTCGGCCTTGGGCTGATCATGCTGGGAGCGATCTCCTGCTCCCGCAGGGGGCCGTCCTGCCCACCGTTCTTGTGGCTGTCCGGCGTCGTCACTCTTGCTCTTTTGATCAGCGTCTCTGTGACCTCTGCGGCGCTTTGGTTTGCCGGGTTGTCACTGATGTTTTTGTACCTTCAAAGGCGCCTGGGCGTTAGGAGATCGCTGCTGCTCTTGGCATCATCAAACATCCTTGTGCTGCTGGGCGACACGGTGGTGGGTAACCCTCTCATGCGCGACGGGCTGCTCGGGTATTCTGCGGTCGAAGGGGCGCGCTATTATGGGATTGGGAACGAGGCGATGGGAGTCCTGATCGGCTCCGCACTCGTGGCTGCGAACGCTGCATGGGGACGCGACCGCCCACGGAAGTTTTTCGTCGGCGCTTCACTGCTTGGGATTGCTCTGGTGCTCGGACTGCCCGCCGCAGGCGCGAAAGTCGGCGGCCTGCTCGTCGCCGTCCCCGCCTTTGGGGTGTTCTTATGGATTGCCCGCGCAAGACGCCTCAGCGGGCGTGTGGTCGTCTGCATTTTGCTCGCGATGTTCTTGTTGCTCGGGGCTGTTGCGGTCCTGGATTGGCACCACGGCGCGCACACGCAGTCGCATCTCGGTGCAGCGATAGGGCGCATTGCAGTCGGCGGCTGGGGTGAAGGCCTGGACATCGTCGAACGCAAATTGTCTGTCGAAAGCCATCTGCTTTACCACAGCGCCTGGGCCGTACCCCTTTGGTCGTGCCTGTTGGGCCTCTTTTTGCAGTGGAAGGATATACGCCGGGAGGAATGTCGAACCACGAAGCCGCTAGTCTACGGCGGCCTCACAGCGGTCCTGGTCTGCCTGGCGGTCAATGATGCTGGGGTGGTGGCGGCGGCTTTGTGCGGGTCGCTGGTACTCTGCGGGGTGGCATCGCTCCAGACAAAACAAAGCCTCCACTGAGCGTCTTGCTTAGTGGAGGTCTTTGATTCAATGACTACTAGATTACTGGCCTGGAGTTGTGGGAGTGGTCGTACCCGTTCCGGGTGTCGCCGCGCCGGTCCCCGTGGAGCCGCCGGGCGGCACAGGGTTCGCGTTCGCGCCGGTGTCGTTGCCCATCGTACCTGTCGAGCCGGTGTTCGGCGTTCCGCCGGGAGGATTGGGGCTGGTCGTATCGGTGGACGATGTGCCGGTGCTGGTCGTGCCGGTACTCGTGCTGGACGCGCCAGTGGCGTCCGTACCGGACGAAGCCGTGCCGGGGGTCAGATCCGGCGGCATCAGCACCGTGTCGACTGCGTGGATGATGCCGTTGCTGCACTGGATGTCCGCCTGAATGACCTTCGCGTTGTTGATCATCACCGTGTTACTCTGGGTGGTGACCTGGAGGGTGCTGCCCTCGACGGTCGGAGGCGAGGTTGGGCTGGTCATGGCCATGGCCGTCGCGGCGTCAACCTTGGCCGGAAGGACATGGTAGGTCAGAATTTTCGTCAACTGGTCCGACGTCAGATTCTTGAGCGTATTCTTAGGCAGTTTCTTGAACGCGGCGTTGGTCGGCGCGAAGACCGTGAACGGTCCGGGTCCCTTCAGCGTATCGACCAAGTTGGCCTGCTTGAGCAGCTTGACAAGCGTGCTGAAACGCTTCTGGGACATGGCGGTCTGCACGATGTCCATTGTGGCCGTCATGCCGGAGCCGCTGCTCATCGTGCTGGGCGCGCTTGAACCAGCGGACATTGAGGTCGTTGACATCGGCATATCCGAGGACATCATGGAGTTCTTCAGGGCCATGCTGCCGCTCGACTCATAAGCCGCCATGTAGCTGGCGATCTGCTGCTTTTCCTGGTCAGGATTGAGCACATCGGACAGCTTCAGGTTGTAATCGTAGGCGAGCTGAGAAAAGGTCGTCCCTTGCAGCACCCGATCCGTGGTGTCACGGAAACTGACGCCGGTCAGTTTGGAGATGCGAAGGATTGAAGCGACCTCGGTGTCGGACAGGCCTTTCGCCTTGGCGGATTTGAGATCGCTGTAGTTGAACAGCGGGTTCGCCAGCAGCGAATAGTCGGGCGTGTCCGAGGACATGGACATAGAGCCGCCGGACATGCTTCCTGACATGGAGCTTGAAGGCGTGCTCATAGAACCGGTCGATGGCGTGGACGACGCATCCGGCGTCGGGGTTGTCGTAGGCGGCGTGGCCGTCGGGGCGGCAGCCCCAGGCGTCGTGGTGTCCTGGGCGCCGGCCCCTGTCGAGGCCGCCGCCATCATGGCGGCGACGGCACCGACGATGATCCAGTTTCGTTTCATGGGATACTCCTTGGGTTGAGAGAACGGTCGCACTCACATTTGTGCGAAGGCACGGTTTTGCCCTCTGCGTCAGTGCGTTATTTCCTCTTCGGGCAGAAGTTAAACATCGTTTGCTACTTCTCCTGCAAAATAATAGGCGGAAAGTGTGCAAAGGGAGGATCGGACGGAAGACTATGACACGTAGGATTGAGAAGTATTTAGGGAGTGGCGGGAGCGTCTCTGCAGCGCTGCCCGGCTTCACGGTGCGCTCGCAGCAACTCGCCGTAGCCCGCGCCGTGGAGAACGCGATGCAGCAGTCGGGCGGCGTCGCCGTAGTCGAGGCGGGTACCGGCGTCGGTAAGACCCTCGCTTACCTCATCCCGGTCCTGGAGCGCGCCCGGCCCGATTACAGGGTCGTCATCTCCACGCACACCCTGGCTCTACAGGCGCAGCTCGCCGGGCGCGACGTTCCCCTGGTCCAGTCGCTCTGGAGGAATCCCGCTGCGGCGGCAGTCGTCAAGGGCCGCGGGAACTATCTCTGCCTCCAGGATTACGAGGCCGCTTCCGGGGACATCTGGAACGTCGGCGACGCGCAGTTCGCACAGATCGGGCGATGGAGCAGGACCACGGACGCCGGGGACGTGTCGGAGCTGAACTTCTCCTATCCCGGATGGGGCGACATCAGGGCCAACGCCGATACGTGCCGGGGCCAGGAGTGCCGCTTCTTCGATCGCTGTTTCTATTACAAGATGCGCCGGACGGCGCAGGACGCGAGCATCCTGCTCGTCAACCACGCGCTGTTCTTCAGCGACCTGGTGGTGCGCCAGAGCGGCGAGGCGGACGCCAAACTGCTTCCCGACTATGATTTTGTGGTCTTCGACGAGGCACACCATCTGGAGGCTGCCGCTGCCGCCGCGTTCGGCGTCGGCTTTTCCTCGGGTCGTCTGCCGACCCTGATGGAGAAAGTGCGCCGCGCGGTGCGGCAGTTGGACGTCAACAAAGACCGCCTCCGCGCCGTCGATGCGGCCTCCGAGACCCTGTTCGCGCCGTTCCTCCAGACATCCCGGTCGGAGTTCTTTGTCACCGATGTCTTAGGGGGACCAGAGGCGCTTGGCTACGCGCGCGCTCAGGTGGCGGCCGTCGGCGTGCTGCTGGACGGCCTCGTGACGGACCTGCTCAAGCAGGACACCGGCGGGGTGCCGGCGGTGAAGGATCGGATCGATGGGCTGCGCCGCCAGTGCGTCCGGGCGAAAGAGGAACTCTCGCTGCTGTTTCTCGCGGACAATGCTAATTTCGTCCGCTGGGGGACACAGACACGGACGCTCCGGCGCGGCGTTCAGGTGACGCTCAACTGGACGCCGATCTCCGTCGCGCCGATCCTCGCACAGACGCTCTGGAAACAGCCCCGGAAGGTCGGGGCGGCACTGATCAGCGCGACGCTCTCGACGGACGGAGGCTTCGGCTATGTCCGGGAACGTCTCGGCCTCCCGAAGTCGGATGCTCAAGTGACGGAGACAATTGCCGGTTCGCCGTTCGACTATGCTACGAACTGTCTGCTCTACATCCCGCGTCACCTCCCGCCGCCTTCGGACGACCCCGGTTATGCGTTCCAGGCGTGTGAAGAGATGATCCAGTTGATCGAGATCGCCCAGGGAGGCGCGTTCGTACTGTTCACGTCGCACCGCGCCCTGAACGCCGCTTATGACCGCCTCACGCAATCCGATCTCCCCTATCCGCTTCTGCGTCAAGGCGAGATGCCGAACGCGCGGCTCGTCGAGGTCTTCAAAGCCGAGCAGAACGCCGTCCTGTTCGGCACACAGTCGTTCTGGGAAGGGGTTGACGTGCCGGGGGCAGGCTTGCGCCTGGTCATCATCGACCGCATCCCGTTCGCGGTGCCGGACAGCCCGCTCCACAAGGCGCGCGTGGAGGAGATCACCCGAGCCGGCGGCGACTGGTTCAGCGACTTCGCCTTGCCGCAGGCACAGCTTAAGTTGAAGCAGGGATTTGGCCGCCTGATCCGAACGGTGGAAGATCGTGGGGGCGTGGCGATCCTGGACACGCGCCTGGTTCGCAAGGCTTACGGCGAGCGGTTCCTGCGCTTCCTGCCGCCCGCCCGCCGCGCCTCGACATTGGATGAGGTCCGCGACTTCTTCGCAGGCCGCCATGAGACCCCCCCACCATCGGAAGGTTTGCGGCGGCAGGGTGACGGGAATGAACCACCACAAGAAAATCCCCAGTGAGGTCAGGCCATGGCACTTCAGGAAATCCCGCGCGAGCAGTGGAAGGCGTTCTTTGACGATCTCAGTCGCGAACACGAGGCGGGACAGATCTCGGTAGAAGTACGCGGTGACGGACTGCCGCAGCAGGACGCCATCACGCAGATGACCCTGATCGGCATCAGTTATGAGGACAAGGGCAGCGGCGCAGGACGCATCGATGTGATGGTCGGCAATGACACGGACACCAATTCCTCCCACACGATCGCCACGCCCACCACCGTCAAGATAGAGAACAGGACGGGCGGCGACATCGACACGCTCCTGATCGACGGCGAAGAAGGCGAGCCGACGACGCTCATCCGCTTCCTGTCCGCCACGTAAACACGGAACATCCGAATAAAGGCCGTCACGCGCAGTTAAGTGTTCCTTGCAGCCGCTCTTTCAGACGTGTGTGCCGCTTGGTGTCGCTCTGCTTCTTGACGGCCATGGCGATGGCCCGCTGGGTGCCGACCAGAACCGCGAACTTCTTGGCCCGCGTCAGCGCCGTGTAGAGCAGGTTCCGCTGCAGCAGCATGAAATGCTGCGTGTGGATCGCCAACACGACGACAGGGTATTCGCTCCCCTGACTTTTGTGGATGCTGGTCGCAAACGCAAGCGTCAGTTCATCGACGTCGGCAAAGTCGTAAGAAACGTCGTTCGTTCCCTGAGCGTCGGTGAACTGCACACCAAGAACGCTGTCCTCGTGGCTGATCGTGATTACAACCCCTATGTCCCCATTGTAGACGCCTTTGTCGTAGTTGTTGACCATCTGCATCACCCGGTCGCCGACTCGGAACAGGCGGCTGCCGCGCGCCACTTCCTCTTTCCCCTCCGTCGGCGGATTCAACACTTCCTGGAGACGGGTGTTGAGATGGGCCGCGCCGGCGCTGCCCCGCTGCATCGGCGTCAGCACCTGGACATCGCCGGTTTGGTAGCCGCGCTTCGGCAGGCTGCGCGCGACGACGGCGACGATCTTTTCGGCGACCTCCTCCGGCTCCTCGGCCGGCACGAAGGCGCAATCCTTGTGTTCAGACGGCGCGGGGAGTGTCGGGAACTGGCCTTTGTTGATTCGGTGGGCGTTGGTGATGATCAGGCTTTCGGCGGCCTGCCGGAAGACCTGTGTCAGACGCGCCACAGGCACGGCTCCGCTGTCGATCAGGTCGCGCAGGACGTTGCCCGGCCCCACCGACGGCAGCTGATCCACATCGCCGACGAACACCACCTGCGCGTCATCCGGCACGGCTTTGAGCAACGAATAACTCAGCACCATGTCCAGCATGGAGCACTCGTCCACAATGAGAACGTCGCACTCCAACGGGCTGTCCGGCCCGCGCTTGAAGCCGCGCTGTTCCGGGTCGAACTCTAACAGCCGGTGCACCGTCTTCGCCTCGCGCCCGGTCACCTCCGAGAGACGCTTGGCGGCTCGCCCGGTCGGAGACGCCAATAGGACGTTCTTCTTCAACGCCTCGAACGCGGCGACGACAGTATTAGACGTGGTGGTCTTGCCGACGCCGGGGCCGCCTGTCAGCACCATGAAGCGAGACAGAAGTGCGGTCCTGACTCCATCCCGCTGCTCGTCGGACAACGGCAGGCCGCGCTTCTCGATAAGGGCCGACAGCCAGGCGTCGAACTTGGCCGGATGCGGTGGTGCCTTGATCGGCTGGCTGAGCAGCCGCTTCAGCCGGTCCGCCAAGCCGCACTCGGTCTTGTGCAGAGAAGGTGTGTAGATCGCCACCTCCGTCTCACCCAGAAACGTCGCCGGCTCGATGACCAGACGGCCGCTAGCCGCGAGAGCATCGACCGCCGCGGATACCGTCTCGACGGCCAGGATTTCGCGCGCTTTTGTGTCGAGTTCGTCGGCTGTTAAGTAGGCGTTGCCGCCCGTCTCGACGGACTCGTTGAGGACATACACCACGCCGGCTTCGATGCGGCGCGGGTCGTCCTCGGCAATGCCCATCTCGCGGGCGATCTTGTCGGCGGTCTTGAAGCCGATGCCCCAGATGTCTTGGGCGAGTTGGTAGGGGTTCTGTTCGACGACGCGGATGCTTTTGTCGCCGTATGTCTTGTAGATCTTGACGGCGTAGGCCGGCGAAACGCCGTGCGACTGCAGGAACAGCATGATCGTGCGAATCTCGCGCTGGTCGTGCCAGGCCTTCTTGATCTGCTCCAGCTTCTTCTGGCCGATGCCGTAGATCTCCAGCAGTTTGCGCGGCTGCTGCTCGATCACGTCCAGTGCGTCCTCGCCGAACTTTTCGACGATGCGCTTCGCCATGACAGGGCCGACGCCCTTGACCATGCCGCTGCCGAGGTACTTCTCGATGGCGAACGCCGTCGCCGGGCGGACGACCTCATACCGGGCAACCTGCATCTGGCGGCCCCACTGCGCGTGGCGGGTCCACGTGCCGTGGCAGATCAGGCTTTCGCCGACGACGGGGTTGGAGAAGTTGCCGAGGATGGTGATGACGTCGCGGGCGCCTTCGGGCAGCAGACGTGCGACCGTGTAGCCGTTCTCGTCGTTGTGGAACGTAATCCGCTCGATGGTGCCTTCAAGCTGATCGAGGGCTTCGCCTTCGACGGTCTCGCGGATGAGCGGGTTGGCGGGGCGGTACGCGCACATGGGTCAGACGTCCGACGGCACATAGTTCGGGGTGTAGGGGGCGAGCCGACCAGCCAGCTCTTTGGCGATGTCGGCGCGCACGACGATCTTGTCGGGGGCGTAGTCGACCGAGTGGACCTTGCCGGTCTCGTAGCAGAGCGCGACCAGGTCACTCCGGTCATAGGGCAGGAACAGCGTGACGGAGGCCAGCAGGGACCGCAGGGTCACGTCCATGCGGTCCATCAGGGCGGGGATGCCCTCGCGCTTCAAGGCCGACAGGTAGCAGGAATTCGGCGTGGCGGCGACGAATTCACGCAGGGCGTAGGTGTCGTGGACCGTGTCCGCCTTGTTGAAGGCCGTCACAGTCGGTTTGCCGTCCGCGCCGAGTTCCCGCAAGACTTCCTCCACGGCGCGCATCTGCCGCTCACGCTCCGGGTGTCCGGCGTCCACGACGTGAATCAGGAAGTCGGCCTGGGTCACTTCTTCCAGGGTCGCCCGGAACGCGGCCACCAGGTGATGCGGCAGGTTGCGGATGAAGCCGACGGTGTCCGTCATGAGAACGGACCAAGACCCGCCGGGCAGGACGACGCGGCGCGTCGTCGGGTCCAGCGTCGAGAACAGCATCCGGTCCGCGAGCACGTCCGCGCCGGACAGCAGGTTCAGGATCGTGCTTTTGCCCGCCGACGTGTAGCCGACGAGGGCGCAGGTCGGGAACGGCAGTTTGTGCCGCATCTGGCGCTGCTGGGAGCGCTGCTCGCGCATCTCGTCGATCTCGCGCCCGAGCTGCGAGATGCGCTCTTTGACCCGTCGCCGGTCGCTCTCAAGCTTCGTCTCGCCAGGGCCGCGCCCGCCGATGCCGCCCTGCTGCCGCTCGAACTTGGTGTAGAGAGACGACAGCCGGGGGAGCAGGTAGTTCAGCTGGGCGAGTTCAACTTGCAGCTTGCCTTCGCGTGTCCGGGCGCGCTGGGCGAAGATGTCCAGGATCAACTGCGTCCGGTCCAGAACGCGCGTCTGCAGGATTTCCGTAAGGTTCCGCTGCTGCGTCGGGGAGAGTTCATCGTCGAAGATGATCAGGTCTGCGCCGGTCGAGGCGACCTCGGCCTTCAGGTCTTCGGCCTTGCCCGGCCCGATGTAGGTCGCCTTGTCCGGGGCGCGGCGCGACTGGGCGAACGACGCGATGACCTGCGCCCCGGCCGTGTTGGTCAGTTCGCGCAGCTCATCCAGCCGCATCTGCTGATCGTCCTCACCGCCCGCAAGGGAGAGGCTGACGACGACGGCGCGCTCCTCTTTGGAGGTCTCGTAGAAGTTGGGGGCTGAGGGCATAGACCATTAGTATACCCTCTGGCGGCCTCCCCACGACGTCACAGCCCGTCCGTGGCGAGGAGCCGCTCGCGCAGGGCCGAGTAGATGGCGTGACCTAGGACCATGTGGACATCCTCGACCATCTGCATGTTGTTCGAGTGGATGACGATGGCGTGATGCGCGGCGGCGGCCAGCCTGCCGCCGCCGAAGCCGCAGATCCCGATCGTCGTCGCGCCGCACTCATGGGCCGCCTCGACCGCCGCAAGGATGTTGGGGGAGTTGCCGCTGCCGCTGATCGCGATGAGCAGGTCTCCGGCGCGCATCCAGGTGCGGACCTGACCGGCGAACACGTTGGCATAATCGGTATCGTTCCCCCAGGCGGTCAGGAGTGGGATCGAGTCGACGACGGAGAGGCACTCCCAGGGACGCCCGCCGTCGAGAAACATATTCTTCTGGAAGTCGGCGGGGAGGTGGCTGGCCGTGGCGGCGGAGCCGCCGTTGCCGCAGAAGACGACCCGCCGCCCCTGCGCATAGTTGTCCCAGAGGAGGTCGATCACGCCCTCGACTTCCGCCTGCGGGACTTCGGCGAGGAGTGCGTTCACGCCGGTCAGGTAGTGGCCGACGTACCCGGCCGCCGTGTTCTTGGTCTCAACGTCTGGCATTGAAGATCACCTTGGTGCCGTCCCGTTCCAGGCTGAACGGCATTTCTTTCAGTTCTGCAAGGACCTGGCGGACGGCGTGCTGCCGGTCCGGCGTGCAGTACAGGAGCAGGAAGCCGCCTCCGCCCGCGCCCGCGATCTTGCCGCCCGTGGCACCGGCATCCAGCGCGGCCTCATAGAGAGAGTCGATGTGGGGGCTGGTGATGCGGTCCGCCATCTGCTTCTTCAGGTTCCAGCCGCTGTGCATCAGGCGGCCCACCTTGTTGATGTTGTTGTTGGTCAGGCTCGCGTCGATCTCGCACACCTGCTCTTTGATCATGCCCAGGATGCGCAACCGATCCGCGATGTTCGCCTTCTGCTGGCTCAGGATGTTGTCGGCACTGCGCGTGATCCCCGTGTAGAACAGCATCAGACATTCGCCGAAGCGCAGGCGCTGCGCCTCCGGCAGATCGATCCGACGGACCCCCACCCGCCCGTCGGCGTGGAACTCGATCACACGGAGGTTGCCGAAGGCGGCGATGTACTGGTCCTGCTTCCCGATCGGCTTGCCGAGGATGTCGATCTCGATGCGGCACGCTTCTTCCGCCAGCCGATCGGGTGTGACGAGTTCGCCTTTGAAGGCGTAAAGCGCATGGAGCAGACCGACCGTAACGGTGCTCGATGAACCCAGACCACTACCCTCGGAGGGGATGTCGGCCATGGTCGCGATCTCGACGCCGCCCCGAATCCCCGTCAGACGCATGCACTCGCGCACGAGTTCGTGCTCGATGTCGTCGACGCGATCCACCATCTCCGTGCGCGTGTAGCCGACGCGGATCTTGTCGTCGAAGCGCTCCTTGATGACGACATAGATGTACTTGTCGATCGCCGAAGAGATGACGGCGCCGCCGTCCTTTTCGTAATAATCTTTGAAATCCGTCCCCCCGCCTGCGAACGAAATGCGCAGTGGAGTTTGTGTGATGATCATAGTGTACTGACAGCCTTCCCCTCAGGCGACGATAGCCCCCGCGCCCGGCGATGATCCCGGCTCGACGGTCACGCCGTATCCCACGATGGCGTTCTCCAGACGCGCCCCGGCTCCGATGCGGGCGTTGTCCCAGACGATGCAGTCCGTGAGACTCGCGCCTTCCGCAACGGTCACGCCGCTTCCCAGGATGTTTCTCCCCCGGAACTCGACCGTCGGACTGACGTGTGTGTTTTGTCCGGTCCAGACACCATCCTTTGCATAAGTCTTGCCAAGGCGGCCCTCGAGGACGTCCCAGTTCGCGCGGCGGTATTGGTCCGGCGTCCCCGTGTCCTGGAGATAACCGTCGAGGGGGATGCCGTAGAGCGCCCTCCCCTGTCCGAGCATCGTCGGGAAGATATCTCGCCCGAAGTCGGACGGGCGTCCCGTGGGAATCATCTCCAGGACGGACGGATTGAGCAGATAAACGCCCGCATTCGCCGTGTCTGCGAAGATCTGATCGGGGGCCGGCTTTTCGACGAAGCGCGTGATGCGGCCGGTCGAGTCGACGCCCACGACGCCCGCTGCGGCGGGGTTCGGATGATGGAACAGCGCGAGGGTCGCCTCACCGCCGTGCTTTTCGTGGAAGTTGATGAGGCGGCTGAGATCGGCGCGCAGCAGATTGTCGCCGTAGATCACGAAGAACGGGGCCTCGTCCAGCAGCTCCGCTGCCGCCCTCACCCCGCCGGATGTGCCTTGCAGTTCGTTTTCGCAGAAATAGTGCAGGCGCAGGCCGCCATGCGCCTCCCCAAAGAAATCGGGGATCACCTGGGGGCGGTGATAAAGGTTGATCACGACTTCATCAATGCCCTGCTCGGCCAGCCATGCCAGCGTCCAGGCCAGCAAAGGTCTGCCGACGACAGGGACCATCGGCTTCGGCACCGTGAGCGTCAGCGGTCGCAGCCGGGTTCCTTCCCCAGCGGCCAGAATCATCGCCTTCATATCTGGTATTATAGCATAGGCGCGACGGTTCAAACCATCCACGTCCGCATAACCATCGGCGATGAAGGGAAGCATATGCAAAAGCAGGGGGTATTTACAGACGCGGGTCCCGTCCAAGGCGCACCGTACACACCGGCGGTGCGGGTGGGTCCGTGGTTGTACATCTCAGGACAGCTTCCGATCGACCCGGCGACCAGCCGGATCGTGGAGGGAGGCTTCGAAGATCAGGTGCGTCAATGCCTGCGCAACTTGGCGTCGATCTTGAAGCAGGACGGCCTCGGCCTCGACCATGTCGTTAAGACGACGATCTTCCTGCAGGATTTGGAGAACTTCGCCGAACTCAATCGCGTCTACGGCGCCTATTTCACAGGCGTCAAGCCGGCCAGATCGACGGTCCAGGTCGCGCGCCTGCCGCTTGATGTCGCGGTCGAGATCGAAGCCATCGCCGTCGCCCCGGAAGGCTAGCGCCGGCTCACACCTGACACAAAACTGAGAGGCCCGGCATCGCTGCCGGGCCTCCTTTGTGAAAGCACACGATCTCTCAAGCCGCTTTTTTTGCGGGGCGGCCACGCTTCTTCGCCGTCGTCGCGTCCACAGCCGGCCCGCCCTCGCGCTGGGTGGCCGCGCGCTGGCCTCGCATCTCGCCGCCCTTGCGACCTATCTCGGCATAGAACTCCGTGCCACGCTCCCGCTTCACGGTCTCGCCGCCCTTTTTGCCGATGCTCTGATAGAACGTCGGCCCATAGCGGTTCTTGACGGTCTCCCCACCCTTGCGGCCCGCTTCGCGGGCCAGATCCGGGTTGGCGGCGAAGCCGCCCTCTTTATCGTGCTCATGTGAGCCGCGGTGGGCTTCGGCGATCTTGCGAGCGCCCTCGGAGCCTGCGGCCGGACCTGGTTTTGCCATTCGATATACCTCCTGATCGTTCTCGGACGTGCAGTACGTTCGCGCCGACCGACACAGTGCAAAGAGAAACTGTGTCAGACGCTCGCGGACGTTTTGCTGGCGTTGGCGCCAGACATCGTGTCGGTCTTCTTGTCCATGTCTCCCTCCGCCTCGACTTGGGCGGTGAGTTCTTCTTTCCGTTCCTGGTAGGCTTGCTTGCCGGCATCGACGGCTTCGGCGATGCTGGCCTTCTGGTTGTCAAGCGCCGCCTTGCCCTTGTCCACTGCCCCCTGGACGCTGCCCTTGACGGAGGCAACGGCGTCCGACGCCTTGGCCCCCAGGTCGCCCGTGTTGGACTTGACGCTGTCGGATGCGTCGGACGCTTTTGACTTGGCGGCGTCAACGGCATCGGAGGCTTTAGCTTTCGCGCTGTCCGAAGCGTCCGACGTTTTCGCCTTGACGGTGTCGGCGACTTCGGCGGACTTGGCTTTGACGCTGTCTGTCATGTCCCCGACTTTGTCGGAATACTCGCCGGCTTTCGCTTTGACCTGATCGGCGACTCCCCCGGCCATCTCGGACAGACCGCTCGCCTTTGCCTTCGCGGCATCCGAGAGGTCGGACGCTTTGCTCTTGGCGAGGTCCGAGTACTGATCTGTCTTCTGTTTGAGCAGGCCGCGCGTCTCATCGCCGCCCTGTGGGGCATAAAGGAGGGCGAGTACTGCCCCGAGCGCGCCGCCGAGCAGCAGGCCCAGTGCGAATCCTCCGCCGTTGTTATTGTCTGCCATGATGCTATCACTCCTTTTAAGGTTTGGTCACTTTCGCCTTGCCGCCCACATGCGCCCCGTGCGTCGCGGCCCGCCCCCAGACGGAGAATCCCTTGCTCACGCCGGTGATCAGGCTGCTCAGATTGATGAGTGGAGTGGTCACCGCGCTTTGAACAGCGCTGGCCGTTTTTTCAACGTTTTGCGAAACGTTCTCCGTCATCACCTCGCCTCGGGTCAGGATGTGGTCGGCCTTTTCGCCGACGGAGACCGTGATGCGGTTGACCGTATCCAGGGTGTCGCTCGCCTTCACGACGACAGGCTCCAACTTGTCCGTCAGTTTCGTCAGTTGCTGCTGGATTTTCGTCATCGCAAAAGCGAGAGCTCCCAACAGCCCGACGGTCGTGAGCGAAAAGATCGCTCCGAAAACAACAAGTATCCAGGACGCCGCATCGTTCAAATGCATCTATACTTCTCCCGTGCTCCGGCTGCTGTTTGGGCGTCGGACGATAGCCGCAAACGCACAGCAAGGTTGCTAGCATATACCCGCCGTGCGAGTCTTCCAAACAGACCCGCTGCGCATGTCTACTGCCCGGATGATGGGTGATTTAGTGGGAAGAGGGGGAGCAGAGATTTCAAAGCGCGCGCGCGGTGACTGACCGTGTTCTTCCGCTCCGGCTCCAGTTCCGCCATTGTCGCGCGAAATTCAGGCAGGAGGAAAACAGGATCGTATCCGAACCCCTCCGCGCCGGTCGGGGAGTGCGTGATCAGCCCATGGCAGACGCCTTCGGCGGCGTAAACGCCGCCTTCCGGCGTGGCAAGAGCCGCGGCACAGACGAATCGGGCGGTCCGCAATCCCCCAGGAACGTCTTGAAGCTGCCGCAGAAGAAGCGCGTTACGCTCTGCGTCCGTCGCAGATGCTCCCGCCCAACGTGCTGAGAACAGACCGGGGGCGCCGCCGAGCGCGTCCACACAGAGGCCGGAGTCATCCGCGAGCGCGGCGCAGCCCGTGGCCGCCGCATACGCGACCGCTTTTAGAAGCGCGTTCTCGGCGAACGTCATCCCCGTTTCTTCCACGGGGGGGTCAGCAACCCCCAGATCACGGGCCAGGGCGAGTCTGACGCGCGAAAGGTCGAGGAGTGGGGTGAGGAGCGCGCGGAACTCTTCGACTTTGCCGGGGTTGGTGGTTGCTAGGACCAGCGTTGTGCTTGTCACAACAAGCCGGCCAGGGCTTCGCGCTGCTTGGCGAACATCAGGCGGGTCCCCACCTGGGCGAGATCGAGCAGCCGGTTCATGCGCGGGCGGTCGAAGGGCGCCCCCTCCGCCGTTCCCTGGACTTCGACATACTTGCCCGTGTCCGTCATGACGATGTTCATGTCCACGGAAGCTTTCGAGTCTTCCTCGTAGGCCAGATCGAGACGCTCTTCGCCCTGCACCACGCCGACTGAGACCGCCGCGACCCACTCGGAAACGGGCAGCGTCTTGATCTGACCCTTCGCCCTCATCCAACTCAGCGCTTCGATTAGGGCCACGAAGGCCCCGGAGATGGCGGCGGTGCGTGTCCCGCCGTCGGCCTGCAAGACGTCACAATCGAGCGTGATCGTGCGCTCGCCCAGCGCGCCCATGTCGACCACCGAGCGCAGTGAGCGCCCGACGAGCCGCTGGATCTCGATGGACCGGCCGTTGGGCTTGCCGGAGTCGCGCGACGAGCGGGTGTGCGTGGAACGGGGCAGCATCGCGTATTCGGCGGTCACCCATCCCTGTCCCTGTCCCTTCAAGAAGGGGGGGACACGATCCTCCACGCTGGCGGTGCAGAGGACTTTGGTCTCGCCGACCTGAATCAGACAGGAGCCTTCGGCGTAGCGGGCGAAGGAGCGGGTGAGGGTCGTCGGGCGGGGCTGGTCGAGGGCGCGGCCATCGTCGCGGGGCATTGCTGTTTCTCCATTCGCGTCGGTTTGGACGTTTCTAATTCCCGCCGTTCGCCGCCTGTCGGACTGTGTCGGGGCGGATCACATCCAGTGGGCTGGCAATAGGGAGCTGGCTGAGGGCATCAATCGGCTTGCCCTCCACTAGAATCTGGACGCGGTCGATGTTCGGGAACTGCCCCAGGGTGAGCAGCACTGAGTTCACCGTCTGCGCCTCCTGGGTGTCGCCGCCGTGAAAGTTGTTCTGAAACTCACGGCTGAAGTCGACGGTCGCGAGGCCATCGGCGATCTTGACGCCCCGGAGGCGCGTCCCCACCGGCAGGGGACTGTTGTCGGCTTGGACCAGCGCGTTCAGCGAGTCGCGCGCGGGACTTTGCGGGGAAGGCCAGGCCACCGACTGCGCGACGAGATCGTTGTCGTCGCCGCCGGAAGCGCCGACGACGTAGATCAGGCCGCGCGCCTTCGGCACCGGGCCGGAGACCGGCGGCATGGCTTGGCCCACGCCGCCCAAAGGAACGGCTATCGCGGGCGGCGATGTCCGGTGTGTCGCGTCCTGATTTCGATCTAAAAAGAACTTGTAGGATAGCGCCGCGAGGATGGCGACGATCATGATCAAGACGGCGACCAGGGCGGGCGTTCTGTTCATTGCGTTCCCAAAATGTTCCTGTCGGCCTCAGCGCGCAGAGCGGTCGGCGATGAAGTCACGGAGGCCGGCAACAATGCCTTGGGCGATGTGCTGCTGAGTCTCGTCGTCCTTCAGTTTGGCGAGGTCGTCATCGTTGTTCATGTAGCCGCATTCCACCAACACGGCGGGCATCGGATTGCCGCGAAGCACGCCGAACCCCGTTTGAAATCGGATCGTGTCGGACTTCACCCCGTCGGCGGGGAGGCCGGACACTTCCGCAACGCGGTTGACGATGTCGCTCGCCATGCGGCGACACAACCCGTTCTGGGCGTGATAATAGACGGTCGTGCCGCTGTGCGAGTTCTGAGCGCCACTGGAGTCGCAATGTATACTGACGAAATAGTCCGCTCCATGAGCGATGGCGAACTGCGGGCGTGCCATGACCGGCAGGAATGAGTCATCCTCCCTTGTCATGTACACGGTCGCCCCACTCGCCGCCAGCACATCCCGGAGTTTCAGGCCGATGGCAAGAGTGAAGTTCTTCTCCATGCTCCCATCCGGGCCAAGCGCGCCGGAGTCCTGAAGCCCATGCCCAGGGTCAACCACAACGACCTTCCCCCGCAGGCTGTTTGTCGGACCGTCGTCCGCGATTGGGCCTGGCTCGGGCCGCACCGGTTGTTCGTGCGGAGCTTGGATGTTGATCAGATACGTCACGCTCCCGTCCCCGGCCACCTGGCGACTGATCGTATACGCCGCCAGCCTTGTCAGGTCCACGACGACGCGACCGAACTGCACCACGCCGGTGCGTAGAATGCCGGAGCGCACGGCTTTGATCACGGCGCCCGCGCCTGGCAGTGCGGGGTTCACGGCGGCATCCAGCGAGGCCCCGGCCAGATCGAAAGCCAGCCGATTCGGGCCGCTCAGCGTCTCAGTGCGGTACTTGGCCTGCCCCGTCGCCGTGACGGCGATCTGTGTCAGCCCGTCACTCAGCGGCCTGACGCTGACGCTGGTGATCCGCACGCTTTCACTTGCAGACAGTGGCCTGGAAGGTGCTGTGGCGACAGACGCCGACGGGCGCACAGGCGCTGTCGCGCTATGGACGGGAGTCACAGGCAGCGGCGGCAGCGAGGCGGACGGCGACAGGGCGATGGGGTTCTGTGCCACTTCCGTGCCGGGACGCTTCCCCGCACCCAGAGCGACCCGGATGTGGTCCGTCTCCGTCGCGCTCGCCACCTGAAACGGGAGGTCGCGCTTGAGGTCGATGGTGATGCGGACTGTTTCGGGATCGATCTGCCCGCTGCGGATCCGCAGCACGTTCGCTCCCGGCCCGTCCTGATCCACGACCGGCACGTTGGCGGGCGCCGCCGCCAGGTCGAGGCCGTACAGATCCACATACAGGCGGCTCGGGCTGTCGATGTGCTGCACCTGATAGGTGATGGGGTAGGACGTGAAGATCGACAGCGAGTCGGCGTTCTGACGGACCATTTCGAGCCGCGCCCGTAGGACGAGCGTCGCCGTGGCGGGCTGCCAGTCCAGGCTGGCGCCGATGCCGGGCGCGACCTTCTGGAGCGACACGCACTCGTGGCCCCAGACCGGGATGAACGGAACGACCGACTGCCGCCCGTCCGCGCCCGTGACCGTCACGCGGCGCTGTGCGCCGTCTACGGAGAAGCTCGCGCCCATCAGCCGCACCACGTCGGCAGGCGCGTAGACCTCTCCGTCGTCACCGACAAACGGCGTGACACTGAGCGGCATGGCGCGGCCCCCGATCACGATCGTGACGGGAGTGGCGGCGAGGGCTGGAACTGTCAGCGATGCACAGAGCAAAAGAATCAGCGAAACGAACAGCAGTCGGAGACGGTTCGAGACGCGCGATGAAGCGGTGAACGGTTGCATGAGCGCGGATTCTCCCCCAAGTCATGGGTCGTTCTTTGACGGCAGTGGGCGACAGTTGACGGCATTCTAACATGGATTTTGATATTGGTCAACAACAACTGAAAGACTTCCATCGAAAAAGCGTGCCGCCTGGAACCGCGCGAGGTCGTGTGGGGTGTCTTGTCCAATCGCGAGTGTGGCGAGGATCTGCCCGAGCAGAATGGTGAACTTGAAGCCGTGGCCGGAGCAGCCGCTGCAAAGGAAGGCCCCCGGCAGCGCCGGGACGGCGTCTACAACAAAGTCCTCATCGGGCGTGTTGGTGTACAGGCAGACCTTGTCATAGACGGGCGGCCCGTGCAGCGCGGGCAGCCGACGGCTGGCGTAGGCCAGCAGCGATCGAACGTCGTCCGGGGTTTGCTGCCGCATGACGGATTGTGGATTGACGGCTTGCCCGTGTCGATGACAGGCGATCTTGACGCCGGGCAGTTCCGGGTGATGGGGGAAGCCGTAGAAGCTGGTGTCGGCATCGATCCAGACAGGGAAAGCGCCGATTCCGAATGTGTCAAGTGTTCCCGCCGCCTGGAGGTGCGCGTAGCATTGTCGAGTCACCGTGAGTGGCAACTTCAGACTGGGCAGTAGGTCTGGTATCCACGGACCGGCGGTGATGAGTACGCGGTCGAATAGGTCTGTTTTGTCATCCGTTTCAACGCGGATGCTGCCGTCTGCCGAAAGGCTGGCGCCTCGTACCGGAGCGTTCTCCCGCAGCTCCGCCCCTGCATCAAGGGCCAGCCGCATCTGGGCCTTGACGCACTGTGAGGCGCGCAGAAAGCCGCTGTCTGCCTGGTAAATCCCATACTGTTCAGGGTCCAAACGGAACGGCGGGAAGCGGCCCGTCACTTCGTCCGCCGTCAGACGCTCATACGGCACGCCGTTGACGTGAAGCGCCTGCTCGGTCTGCGCCATGGCCGGGTTGTCTTGGCGGCCAAAGGTCAGCCCGCCACAGCGCACGAGCAGTTCTTCCCCCGCCTCGGCTTCCAGATCGCCCCAGAGGTCATACGCCGCCGCCATCATGCGCGTGTACAGCGCGTCGGGATACGTCCGCCGGATGATGCGCGAACCGCCATAAGACGAGCCTTGGTCATGGTCGAGCGTGAACCGCTCGTAAACCGTGACGGAATGCCCGGCTTGGGCCAGGAACCGCGCGGCGGCAGACCCCGTTCCGCCCGATCCGATAATGGCGATGTTCATGCTCACGGCGCGGGTACTACTCCGATGCCCCCGCACTCCTGAGAAGGCGAACGA
>CAXUCQ010000002.1:0-29599 GCA_964249295.1 uncultured Armatimonadales bacterium
GAACAAGAGTGTCGCCCCCCCCCTCATTGGGGGCGGGGGGGGCGCCACTCTTGTTCGCTGTCTGCTGGGCCGTGGCGGGGTTGGCGGTGATCTACCTGCCGTTCGCGTTCCAGCGCAAGATGCTGATGGGGGAACACGTCCCGCTGTGTCTGCTCGCGGGCATCGGCGCGGCGATGCTGACGCGCGCCCTGCCGGGGCGGCGGCGGACAATCGCGCTGGCCCTGCTGGTCCTGGCGAGTCTGCCCTCGAACCTGCTGTTTCTGGACCGCGACATCAGTCATCTGGAGGCCAACAGGAGCGAGACGAACCAGTACCCCTACCTCAGCGCCACCCTGGTCGATGCCTACGGCTGGATCGGCGCGAACACGCCGCCGGACGCCGCCGTGGTCGGCCTGCCCGTGCTCTGTGCGTACCTGCCGGGCTACACCGGCCATGCCGTGTGGGCCGGACACTGGGGCGAAACGCCAGAATACGGGGAGAAGTTCCGGGAGTTCCTGCGCGCCTTTGACGATCGATCAACAAGCGCCGACCGGGGCGAGTTCTTGGCATCGACACGGGCGCAGTATCTGCTCTACGACAACGACGTTTCGGGGGGGTACAACACCCGAGCCGGCGGTGAGGTCCACCACCTCGCGGACGTCGTCCACCAGACGCCGGCTTTCCTCAAGCCCGTCTACGCCAACAAAGACTACACCCTGTTCCAAATCAGCCCGGCGTCTTGACGGCGACACTTGCGCGGTTGCATGTAGGCGTTAGGGCGGCCACGGGGAGAAGGGCAGGACCGGGGAGACGGGCCGGCACGGGCCGACGGCCCGGCCGGGGGGCCGGCCCCTACGGGAGACCTACGCCGTCATGTAGGGGCGGCCCCCTGTGGCCGCCCTCCTCCATCCGCTGCCGCCCTAACGCCTACATGCAACCGCCCTAGATGGAACGCCGCTCTCCTTGCTTTTTCCCTCTCCCATCAGATATAATCCTGTGTGATGTCTCAAGATGTGCAACCGAAGCGCGGCGGCTACGCGATCCTGACCTGGGGCTGCCAGATGAACGAGGACGACTCGGCCCAGATGGCGCTGATGCTCGAAGGCCAGGGCTACGCCCCCGCCGCGCGGGTCGAGGACGCGAGCGTTGTCCTGCTGAACACCTGCTCCGTGCGGGCCAAGCCCGAGCGCAAAGTGTACAGCAAGCTCGGCGAGCTGCGCGAATTGAAGGCTCTTAACCCCGGCATGGTCATCGGCGTCTGCGGCTGCATGGCGCAGAAGGAAGCGCCCGAAATCCGGCGCCGCGCCCCGTATGTCGATCTGGTCGTCGGGACCGGGCAGATCGACCGCATCCCGGCTCTGGTCGAACTCGTGCGG
The DNA here is from genome assembly GCA_964249295.1 of uncultured Armatimonadales bacterium. Classification (GTDB taxonomy): domain Bacteria; phylum Armatimonadota; class Armatimonadia; order Armatimonadales; family Capsulimonadaceae; genus CAZZVX01. The sequence goes on from CAXUCQ010000002.1 coordinate 1,356, forward strand.
CGGGAGCGCGTCCTGCTCGTCGCCACGGACCTGCCCGACCGCAAGGACCGGCATGACAAGGCGACGCCGCTGCGCGTCGTGGGCGGGTCGGCCCCCAAACTCAAATCGTTCGTCTCGATTTCCTACGGCTGCGACAAGTTCTGCACGTTCTGCATCGTCCCCCTCACGCGCGGCAAGGAGCGGTCCCGCCCCGCCGATGACATCGTGCTGGAGGTCGAGCGCCTGGCCTCGCTCGGCACCAAGCAGGTGACGCTGCTGGGGCAGACGGTCAACTCCTACGGCAAGTTCCTGGACGAGCCTTGCTCGTTCGCGCATCTGCTGGCGCGGCTGAACGCCATCGAGGGCATCGAGCGCATCCGGTACACGTCGCCCTACCCCAAGGACTTCCACGACGACGTCATCGAAGCCATCGCGACGCTGCCCAAGGTCTGCGAGCAGGTGCATCTGCCGCTCCAGGTCGGCGACGACAACCTGCTCAAACGGATGCACCGGGGCTACACCCTCGACCAGTACCGGGAGATCGTGCAGAAACTGCGCCGCCGGGTGCCGGGCCTGGCCCTGACCACAGATTTGATGCTCGGCTTCCCCGGCGAGACCGAAGAAGAAGTCGAGAACACGCTGCGCTTCGTCGCCGAAACCCGCTACGACGCCGCGTTCATGTTCGCCTATTCGCCCCGGCAGGGGACCAAGGCGGCTGTTTACGACGCGCAGATCCCCGAACCCGTGAAGCTGGACCGGCTGAAGCGCCTGATCGCATTGCAGAACGACATCACCGATGACATCAACCGCGGCCAGGTCGGCGAGGTCTATGAAGTCCTGGTGGAAGGCCGCAGCCCGAAAGACCCGGACAAGTGGACCGGCCAGAACCGCCAGGGCAAGACCGTCAATTTCCCCGCCGGGCGTGATCTGGAAGGCCAACTCGTCCGGGTGCGGACGGTCCGCTCCCACATCTGGGGCTTCACGGGCGAACTGGTCTCCGCGACGCCCCTGAGCTACGGCGACCGTGGCCTCCCCCTGAGACTGGCCGTTTGAAGCAGCGAACGGCGGTGCGAACGCCCGTGTGATGAACACTCCTCCCCAAAACCTGACCCCCATGATGCGCCAATATTTCGACATCAAGGCCGAGCGGCCCGATGTCGTCCTGCTGATGCGCGTCGGCGACTTCTACGAGGCGTATGGCGAAGACGCCGAGATCATCGCCCGTGAGCTGGAGATCACCCTCACCGGGCGTGAGGACAAGATGGCCGGGACGCGAGTTCCCATGGCCGGCGTGCCGCACCACGCGCTGGAGCGCTATGTCGCCCGTCTGATCGCCAAGGGCTACAAGGCCGCCGTGTGCGACCAGGTCGAAGACCCCAAACAGGCTAAAGGGCTGGTCAAGCGCCGGGTCACGCGGGTCCTGACGCCCGGCACGGTCGTCGAAGACGCCATGCTCGACGCCAAGACCAACAACTATTTGGTCGCGGCCATCACCGATGCCAAGCGCCCGAGCGGGATCGGCGTCGTGGACGTCTCGACGGGGGAGTTCCTGGCGACCGAGGTGGGGTGCGAGGAAGGCACGGCCAAGGTCGTCGAGGAGGTCATGCGGCTGGGACCCGCCGAATGCCTGCTGCTGCCCGGCGGCGACGAGCTGGCCGACGCGATCAAGGCCGTCTCTCCCAAGACCGTCATCACGTTCCACCAGCCCGCCGAAACGCGCCGGTCGCCGCGCCAGGCGCTGCTCGACCACTTCGGGACGCCGTCGCTGCGCGGCTACGGGTGCGAAGCCCTGTCGGCGGGGCTGGACGCCGCCGCGCTGCTGCTGGACTACGTCAAGCAGACACAGCAGAGCGCCGCGATGCACATCCGGTCGCTGGCGACCTACTCCACCGACAACTTCATGACCCTGGACGCCGCCGCCCGCCGGAACCTGGAACTGACCCATTCGCTCGCGGACGGCGCCCGCAGCAAGAGCCTGGTGTCGATCCTGGACAAGACGGGGACGGCCATGGGCGGGCGTCTGCTCCGCAAATGGTTCGACCAGCCCTTGCTGTCGCTGGACAAGATCCACAACCGTCAGGGCGCCGTCGCCGAGGTCGCGGGCGACGCCCTGCTGCGCGGCGACCTGCGCGAGAGCCTGCGGCGGATCAGCGATCTGGAGCGGCTGACGGCCCGCATCTGCAGCGGCCAGGCCAACGCCCGCGACCTGGTCGCGCTGAAGCAGTCCCTGCAGGCCATGCCGGGGATCGTCTCCGCCCTGAGTCGCGCCCCCGAAGGCGGCGCGCTCGCGCCGCTGCGGGCCATCCTGGCCGAAGCCCCGCCGGAACTCGCCACCTTGCTCCAGGCCGCCGTCATGGACGAGCCGCCGCTGCTGCTGCGCGACGGCGGGCTGATCAAAGACGGCTACGACGACGAACTCGACCGCCTGCGCGACCTGCGCTCCGGCGGCAAGGGTTTCATCGCACAACTGGAGGAAACGGAGCGCGCGCGGACCGGCATCAAAAATCTGAAAGTCGGCTTCAACAACGTCTTCGGCTACTACATCGAGGTTTCCAAGTCCAGCGGACACATCGCCGTGCCGTCCGACTTCCACCGCAAGCAGACCACCGCCAACGCCGAGCGCTACATCACGCCCGCGCTGAAAGAATACGAGGCCCAGGTGCTCGGCGCGGAAGAAAAGATCGTCGAACTCGAATACGCGCTCTTCTGCCGCGTCCGCGACCAGATCGCCGACGTCTACACGGCCCAGATACTGAAGCTCGCCAAGGCCGTCGCCCGCCTGGACGTGTTCGCGGGTCTGGCCGAGGTCGCCCTGCAGCAGCGTTTCGTCCGCCCCGAGGTCCACGACGGCGACACATTGACGATCAGCGCCGGGCGCCACCCCGTCGTCGAGAGCCTGCACTCCGGCACGCTGTTCGTCCCGAACGACACATTTCTGGCCGGCGACCGGACGCGGCTGCACATCATCACCGGCCCCAACTCGGCGGGCAAGAGCACCTATCTGCGCCAGGTCGCGCTGATCGTGCTGCTCGCCCAGATCGGCTCGTTCGTCCCCGCCGACGCCGCCAGCGTCGGGCTGGTGGACCGCATCTTCACCCGCGTCGGCGCCCACGACGACCTCGCGTCGGGCCAGTCCACGTTCATGGTCGAGATGAACGAGACCGCTGACATCCTCAACAACGCCACCCCCCGGTCGCTGGTCATCCTGGACGAAGTCGGGCGCGGGACGAGCACCTACGACGGCCTGGCCCTAGCCTGGGCCGTCGCCGAGTATCTGCACGCCGTCGGCGCCAAGACGCTGTTTGCGACGCACTACCACCACTTGAACGAACTGGAAAAAACGCTGCCCGGCGCGAAGAACTTCCGGGTCGCCGTCAAAGAGCAGGGCGATCACATCGTCTGGCTCCGCAAGATCATGCCCGGCGGCACGGACAAGAGCTACGGCATCCAGGTCGCCAAACTGGCCGGCGTCCCCGACCCCGTCCTGCGCCGCGCCAGCGAGGTCCTGAAGGCGCTCGAAGCGACCGGCAAGGACAAATCCCCCGGCAAGTCACTCACCCAGGAGACCAAGCGCCTCCAGATGACCTTGTTCGAGGCGGAAAGCCATCCCGTTCTGGATGAATTGGAGAGCCTCGACCTCGGCACCCTTTCACCCATCGAGGCGCTGACCAAGCTGTACGATCTGCAGCGCAAGCTGAAAAACTAGCACGACTGTTGCAGTGACGCTACGTGGGTGGCAGTGACTACCTTTTTGTCGGCACCCAGTACGCAGGCTGAGTATAAGGGGAACGGAGAACTGTGTCGGCTTACTCCTGCGACCAGCCAAGCGGGTATAATCGGCATACGCTGACGATCGAAGGAACAGAATGTCACAAGAGACTTTAGAGCGAATCGTGGCAGATGTGAAGACGCTGACGCCCGAGGACAGCAACAGCTTCGCGCCTTGCTGGATCAGAGGTTTGCCCGTTCGCATGAGGAAAGCCTGGCTCAACAGCAACTGCTGCTGGAACACCTGCTAAAAAAAGGAATCATTGCGAGCATCCCTGCCGGCCTGTATCACGAGGATTCGAAGGATTGTCATGCGCCGGTGGAAGTCAGCGGCAGGCCGGTCTCGGAGACCTTGTTGGAAGACAGACGGTAAATGGCAAACTTCTTCATGGACAGCAGCGCTCTTGTCAAGCGCTATGTCAATGAGACAGGGACAAACTGGGTCCGCAGCATCACCGATCCTTCTGCGTTCAACGTCATTTACATCGCTCGCATCGCAGGCGCGGAGACGGTTTCGGCGATCAACCGCTGCAGCAGGCGGGGTACAATCACCGCCGCGCAGATGGCCGTCGCTCTCGCCGACTTTCGTCACCACTACGCGCTCGCTTACGTTCCGGTGGAAATTACATCCTCCCTCATTGCTCACGCGATGGACCTGGCGGAGACGCATGGCCTGCGCGGCTATGACGCCGTTCAACTCGCCGCCGCTTTGCAGGTGCAGGCGGAGTGTACTGCCTTGGGCGTATCAGGCATCACGTTCCTATCCGCTGATGACTCTCTAAACGCCGCCGCCGCCGTAGAAGGTTTGATCGTAGACAATCCCAACCTGCACCCGTGAGTTTCGGAAACGCTGCTCGGACGGCAGAGACATCATCGACATGACGGACACACAGACACCACTCGCCGACCTCGTTAATCCCCTCCAAGGCACCGCCTCGCACCGAGACTTTTCCGACGGCAACTGTCTCCCCATCGTCAGCCGCCCCTTCGGGATGGCGCACTGGTCGTTGCAGACGGACGAGGGCCGCTGGCTGTTCCATCGGCACGCGCCCAAACTCCAGGGCGTCCGCCTGACGCACCAGCCCAGCCCGTGGATGTGGGATTACGGCCATTTCACGCTGATGGCGCAGACCGGGCCCCGCGCGCTGGACGCTTCCGCCCGCGCCTCGGCGTACCGGCTCGACCGGGCGGAAGTCAAACCGTATTTTGTCAAAACGAACCTGCTCCGCTACGCCACGGCGCTGGAATTCACCCCGACGGAGCGCTGCGGCGTGTTCCGGCTGACGTTCCCGGCATCCGAAGCGGCGCGCGTCATTTTGCAGCCGTTCGACGGCGACTCGCAGGTCCAACTGCGGCCCGCCGAGAACATGATCGCCGGCTACACGCGCGCCAATTCCGGCGGCGTGCCGGACAACTTTGCTTCGTACTTCGTGGCCGTGTTCGACCGGGCATGGTCGACGGCGGCACCGTTTCAGCGCCGCACCGTGAGCGAAGGTGTCGAAGAACTGTCCGGCGAGCGGGTGGGGGCCGTCGCTGAGTTCACGCCCTCTGAAGAACCGCTCGGAGTCCGAGTGGCGACGTCGTTCATCAGCATCGAACAGGCGCGGCGTAATCTGGAACGGGAACTCGGTTCACGCCCGTTTGAGGAGGTCAAAGCCGAGGCCGCGCGGGCCTGGAACGAGGCGCTGGGCAGGGTCGAGATCGAGGGCGCGACGGAGGAGCAGCGGCGGACGTTCTACACCTGCCTGTACCGGGCGAATCTGTTCCCGCGCCCGATCCACGAATACGACGGTGCCGGGCGGATGGTCCATTACAGCCCGTATGACGGTCAGGTTCATGACGGGGTGCTGTATACGGACAACGGCTTCTGGGACACCTACCGGACCGTATACCCCCTGCTGTCTCTCCTCTGCCCGCAGCGGTTGGGCGAGATCATCAATGGGTGGGTCAACGCGGCCAAGGAAGGCGGCTGGTTCCCGCGCTGGCCCAGCCCCGGCTACCGCGCCTGCATGATCGGCACGCACATGGACGCGATCATCGCGGACGCCGTCGCCAAAAGCTTCCGTGGGTTCGATCTTGAGGCCGCTTATAGTGCGCTGCGGCGCAACGCCTTCGAGGTCGGCGACGCCCAGGAGAACTACGGCCGGCGCGGCATCCGGGAGTTCGTCGAACTCGGCTACGTCCCCGCCGACCGCTACGAGGCCGCCACGGCCTGCACCCAGGACTACGCCTACAACGACTGGTGCATCGCCCAGGTCGCCAAGGCCTTGGGGCGCGACGACGACTACCAGGTCTTGATACAACGGGCGCGGAACTACCGCAACGTCTACGACCCGGCCGTCGGCTTCATGCGCGGGCGGAACGCCGACGGCTCCTGGCAGGAGCCGTTCCGGGAATTCGGCTGGGGCGGGGCGTATGTCGAAGGCGGGCCGTGGCAGTCCACGTGGGCCGTCCCGCACGACCCGCAGGGCCTGATCGGTCTGATGGGCGGCCCCGAGGCCGTCGTCGCCAAGCTCGACCGGATGCTGGCGCTGGCGCCGCACTTCGACGCCGGCAGTTACGGGGGCGAGATCCACGAGATGACCGAGATGGCCCTGGCCGACTTCGGCCAGTACGCCCAGTCGAACCAGCCGGTCCATCACGTCCTGACGCTGTACGCCTGTGCCGGTCGCCCCGACCGGATGCAGCATTGGGTGCGGCGGGTGATGGACGCGCTTTACAGCCCCGACACCCTGCCGGGCGACGAGGACAATGGGGAGATGGCGTCGTGGTACATCCTCAATGCCCTCGGCATCTATCCGCTGTGTCCGGGCGATCCCGCCTATGTGATCGGCAGTCCCCTGTTCCCCAAGGCGACGGTCGCGCTGGACAATGGCAAGAAGTTGGTCATCGAAGCCGCCGAAAACGCGCCCGAGAACGTCTACGTTCAGCAGATGACGTGGGACGGCGTCTCGCATGACAAGACTTGGATCGCGCACGAGCAGCTCATGGCCGGAGGCGAGTGGCGCTTCGTGATGGGCGCCACGCCCCATGTTGGAGATATGGACGACGAAGACGCGCTCCCGTACTCGCAGTCGCGAGAGCAGCAGCAGCACGGCCACGGTGCAGACGCGGGTATATCTTAGGGGGAGGACGAGACAATGACAGAGATTACGCACGGGCCGTGGCGGGTGCAGGACGAGTTGATCGAGCAGCCGAGCTGGGGCGGGCGGTACATCATCGACCTGAAGGGGCTGTCGGACGACGCTCAGTGGCAGGGCAAGAAGGTCGGTCAGTCATACGAGCTGTCTAAAAAGTCCAAGTTGATCGACCCAGACAGTGGGCAGGTGACGGCGCTGTCCGACTTGATCGCGCAGGACCCTAAAGCTCTGCTGGGGCAGCCGGTCTTGGACGCTTTCGGGCCGGACCTGTCGCTGCTGATCAAGCTGACACAGGCCAAAGGCAACTCGTTCCAGGTGCATCTGCCGGAAGGCGAAACGCTGGGGCATTGGGTGCCGAAACCCGAGGCGTGGTTTTATCTGGCGCCGGGCCTGTACACGTTCGGCCTCAAAGCGGGAACGGATTTCACCGCCTTCAGCCGTGTCCTGCAGTCGATCGACGAGGAGATGCACCGGCTGAGCCAGGAAGCAAAGGCGGGCAGGCGCACCGTCGAGGACGCCCGCGCCCAGGCGCAGCAGCGCATCCAGACGCTCGACCCGTATGCGTATGTCAACATGGTCGAGGCGCAGACCGACGACGTCATCGACCTGACGGCGGGCGGCATCCACCACTCGTGGGAACAGGACGACGCCCGCTTCCCCGATGGCAACCTCGTCTACGAAGTCCAGCTCGACGTGCCGGACGACCTGTGCTCCATGCGCGGCTTCGACAAGGGGAAGTTCCTGGATGACGGCGGTGTGCGCCCGACCCATGTGACGGACTACCTCGCCACGATCAACCAGGACCCGGCCCACAACGACATCGCGCGCCACGGGCGCAGGCCCCAGGTGATGGAAGACCTCGGCGACGCCAAGACCGAAACGCTGTTCCACACGCCCTATTTCAACCTGGACCGCCTGACGCTGGCCGCGTCCGCCTCCCTCGGCCAGTCGCTCGCGGGCGGCTTCCACCACCTGTTCATGCACCAGGGGACGGCGCAGATCGGCGGCGCGACGCTGGAACAGGGCCGCTCCTACGTCATCCCGGCGATGTTGGGCGAGTACACGCTCCAAACATCGGACGCGCCCGCCGTGATTCTGAAGACCTATCTGCCCGTGAAATAAGCGCCGCCTAGCGCAGCGAGCGGGAGCGACTCGCCAGCACCGTCGGCGTCAGGAACAGCAGGCGGACCGTGCCGGTCGTCATGCCGGGCAGGGCGACCACGGCGGTCTGGCCGCTGGCAACGGCGACCTGTACGGACGTGGGCTGATGGATCTCCAGCGTCACCAGGCCGTTCTTGTCCTCACGCGGGATCAACTCGAACGGAGTTCCGCCGGAAAGGTTGTGCGCTCCGGCCCGCAGCAGGGTGTCGACCGCCGTGTCCTCGCGCGTCGTGATGCGCAGCGTCTCCGTCGCTCGGAGGTTTCCGGCCTGGAGTGCGGAGAGCAACCGCGCCGCATCGGCACCCGTGACGGACGGCTTCGCGGGAGTCAGGGTCACGCCAAGGGCCGCCAGGTCGCCCGTCTGTACGTCCGCACTGACGACGCGAATCTGGACGGCGTCTAAGTCGCCGTCGAGGATGCGGACGAGTTCCCGCAGTCGGTCGTAGCCTTCCGGCGTCGCCATCGCTAGCAGGTCGTTGGTCCCTTCCAGCGCGTAGAGGCGGCTGACGCCTTCGGGCAGCGCCGCAGGCGGCGGTGTCTGCGGACCTGCCGGCGGGAACTCGCCGGGAAACTGTCCCGGCTGCGCCGGATAACCGGGTGCCGCTCCAGGCGCCGGGTATTGGCCGGGGGCGGGGTCTTGGACGGGACCTTGTGCGTGACACGGCTGAGACGGCGCGGCTACAAGCAGGAGCGCGGCTGCCGACGCCGCTTGCCCCAGTCGAGGGCGTCCAAGACGGGCGTGAATGGTTTTCATGTGTTCTTCCCCTTCGCGTGTGCGACGATGTTGCGTGTGCTACAATGAAGTACGGTGACAACAGGCGGTTCGTCAACAATCCTTGACCCGGAGTTTCTGCGGAAACTGGAACGTCTCAGCCTCGTTTCGAAACGGGTCTTCGCGGGGCAGACGCAGGGGGAGCGGCGATCCCCCAAACGCGGCTCTTCGGTCGAATTCGCCGACTTCCGGGAATATGCCCTGGGCGACGACCTGCGCTACGTCGATTGGAAAGCCTACGGGCGGCTGGAAAAGCTGTTCCTCAAGCTGTTCGTCGAGGAAGAAAACCTTGACCTGCATCTGCTCCTGGACACGAGCCGGAGCATGGAGTTCGGCGGGCCGCCGACCAAACTCGCCTATGCACAGCGGATCGCCGCCGCGCTCGGCTACATCGCGCTGTCCGACTACGACCGGGTCAGCGTCGCGGGGTTCAGCACGACCCTCGGCGCCGTCCTGCCGCCGACCAGGGGCAGGCCGGGCGTCGCCCCGTTTTTCCGATTTATAGAACGTCAGACGGCGGGCGGCGGCACGCGCTTCGGCGAGGCCCTGACCCGCTACGCGGCCCGCACGAAAAGCGGCGGCATCGCAGTGGTCGTATCGGACTTCTTTGATGCCGCGTATGTCGCCGGGATCAAAGCGCTGCTCGCGCGGCGGTTCCAGATCGTGCTGATCCATGTTCTCGATGCCGAAGAAGCCCGCCCGGCCCTGTCCGGCGATGTGCGGCTGATCGATGCCGAAACGGGCGAAGCGCGCGAGGTCAGCGTTTCGCCCGAACTGCTGCGCCGGTACGACGCGGCCCTGGCTGGGTTCTGTGACGACCTGCAGCGTCTCGCCGGTCGCTACGGCATCGACTACGTGCGCGCCGTCACGGACGTCCCGTTTGAAGACGTGATCCTCAAGTTCCTGCGGACCCAGAGCGTCCTACGGTAGTTGCGTGCCGTACAGGCGGTCGCCGAAATCCCCCAGTCCGGGCAGGATGTACTTGGAATGGTTCAGGTCGCGGTCCAGGCCCGCCGTGTAGATCGCAACGTCGGGGTGCGCCTCGTTCAGCCGGGCGACGCCCTGCGGCGCGGCGACGACGCAGAGCATGAGGATGCGGCCCGCGCCGGCGTCTTTCACAGTGGCAATGGCGTGCGCCGCGCTGCCGCCGGTCGCCAGCATCGGGTCAAGGACCAAGGTCGTGCGCCCGTCCATCTTCGGCGGCAGTTTCGCATAGTAGGACGAGGCGACGGCGGTCTCGTGGTCGCGCTCCAGGCCGATATAGCCGACGGACACGTCGGGGAAGAACTCCACGATCGGGTCCAGCATCCCCAACCCGGCGCGCAGAACGGGAACCGCGACGATCGATTCATCCAGCACGCTGCCCGTGAACGGCTCGACGGGCGTCAGGATCGGCTTCGGGCGCATCCCCAGCGACTGCGTGGCTTCCAGCGCGAGCAGGACGGTCAGGCGTTTGGTCAGCAGGCGGAACAGCGACGGCTTGGTGGTTTCATCCCGCAGGTGGGTGAGGAAGTGCGCGGCGAGCGGGTGCTGCAGGACGTGGACATTCATAATAGACGCCTTGCGTCACTCTCCCCAGGACTGAAGTCCTGAACTGTTGTCTTCGGACTGCCCGACTGCGCGGACGCAAGAAAAGAGACGCCAACGCCCGCGAAGGCGGGCAGGATGCCCTTTTCAGCCCAGGGGTTCAGCCCTGGGGTGTGACGCAAGAAGTCTGTTGATGAACCAACGATGACTCTTTTCAGCCCGTGGAATCTGCTGTGGCTGGCTCCGACACTGGGCGGCATCCTCGCGCTCTGGATGCTCCGCCGCAGGCGGCAGGACGTCGTGGTCCCGTCCCTGCTGCTGTGGCAGACTCTGCTCCAGGACGCGCAGACAAACACGCTCGCCCGCAGACTCCAGCGCCATTTGCTGTTGTTTCTCCAACTGCTGGCCGCTTTCCTGCTGATCTTCGCCCTCGCCCGGCCTTTCGTCTACGGACGCGGACTCACCGGGCGTGTTTTAATCGTCGTCATCGACAACTCGGCGTCGATGGCGGCCACGGACGTGCGTCCGACACGGCTGGACGCCGCGCGAGACGCCGCTCGAGACTTCCTCCGGCACGAGATGAACGGCTCGGATGTGGCGACGGTCATCACGACGAGCGCGCGTCCCGAGACGACCGTCGGCCTGACGGGTGATCGCGCCCGCTTGGAAGACGCGCTTGATCAGATCACCCGGACGGACGCGCCGGGAGACCTGCCGGCGGCCCTGACGCTGGCGCAGTCACTTACCCGTGGCCGGGCGTCGTCCCAGATCCGTGTCTTCACCGACGGCGTGATCGGCCCGGACGACACGGCGAAAATCACGGCGCTTCCCTTCGGCGGCACGCAAGTCGGCCAGGAGGTCGTCGGCAGCCCCGCCGCGCAGAACGTCGCGATCACGGCCCTGGACGCGCGCCGTGACCCCCAATCGGAACGGACGGACGTGTTCGTCGCCGTCCGGCGCTTCGGCCCTGGCGGCCACGCAGGCGGCACGCTGTCTCTCCTGCGGAACGGCCGGCTCGTGGACGCCCGCGCCCTTCCCGCCACGGGCGACGATGACGAGACCTTTGACTCGCCCCTGCTGCAGCGCGGCGGCGTGCTCACGGCACGGCTGGACGACGTGCGCGACGATCTGGCGACCGACAACGCCGCGTCCATCGTGCTCCCCCCGCCGGTGAAGCGGCGCGTCCTGCTGGTGTCGGACGGCAATCTGTTTCTCGAAAAGGCCCTCAACCTCGACCCGGCCACGACGCTGGAAGAGTGTCCGCCGGCAGAGTTCGCCACGGCAGGAAAGCGGGGCGCTGGGTACGACCTGGTCGTCTTCGACGGCGCCCTGCCATCGGGGACACTGCCCCCCGTCAATGCTTTGATCTTCGCGGCTGGGAACCGTCAAACGCCGCTCGTGCCGTCCGGCGGCAGCGTCGGCCCGCCGAAGTTCCTGGATGAAAATCATACGCACCCCGTCATGCAGTTTGTCGACCTGAGCGGCGTCCACGTCCGCGCGCTCCGGCGGACGACGGCGCAGCCCGGCGCGACCGTCCTCGCGGAAGGGCAGAACGGTCCCTGGATCGCCGCGCAGGAGACCAATGGTCGGCGCCTGGTGTCTGTGGCCTTTGACCTGGCCGACTCCGACTGGCCGCTGCGCGTTTCTTTTCCCATCTTCATCGCCAACGCCGTGGATTGGCTCGCCCAGGGGGGCAAACTCGGCGTCACCGAGTCACAGTCGGCTGCCGGACGGCCCTTTTCGGTCGTCGTGCCTCCGGGTTCGAACAGCCTCGCCGTGATGTCGCCCGATGGACGCGCCCACGCAGTCGCCGCTCCCCCGGCCGGGGGCGTCGTGACGTTTGCCGACACTGCGACTGCGGGTGTTTACCATGTGCGCAGGGGGAACGGGATGGACTACCCCGCCGCCGTCGATCTGCTGGACGCCGCCGTCAGCGACTTGACTCCTCGGCAGATTGCCGGGCTGGACCACCCAGGGACCTACCCCCGGCTGGCCGATGTCCCGCTTGCGTCACGGGTAAGGCGGGACCTGTGGCCGACCCTCGCCGCCGCCGCGCTCGTCCTGCTGCTGCTCGAATGGGTCGTCTATCACCGTCGGTAGCAATGTCCCCTCTCGGGCCGGGCCGCTTTCGGGTATACTATCGCGTTATGGCAATGAATGCGGAAAGTTCGGTCCGGTCGAACCTCGCCCTGCCGATGGCGGACGAGAACAGCGTCGTGCGGCGGGCCAAAGCGGACCGGGCGCGGATCATGAAAGTCGATGCGGACGGGGCGGCGGCGGCGGCGGGCGTCGCGCCGGGCGATGTCATCACCCATGTCAACGGGAACGCCGTGCTGGACATCGTCGACTGGGCGTTCCTGACCGCCGGGGAGCGCGTCCTGCTGGAAGTGGACCGGCCCGGCGTCGGGTCCGTGCATTTCCAGATCGCCAAGGGTTACGACGAAGACCTGGGCATCGAGTTCGGCGACGACCTTTTCGACCGGGTGCATATCTGCAAGAACAAGTGCGTGTTCTGCTTTCTGTACCAGCAGCCGAAGGGTCTGCGCCCGTCGCTCTATATCAAGGACGACGACTACCGGCTGTCGTTCCTGCACGGCAACTATCTGACCCTGACCAACATGGGCGAGGATGAGTTCCAGCGAGTCATTGACCAGAAACTGTCCCCGCTGTTCGTTTCGGTCCACGCCACGGACCCCGAGGTGCGCGGGCGGATGCTGGGCCGTAAAGGCCCGGAGCCGATCCTGCCGCGCCTGCAGATGCTGGCGGATGCCAAAATTCAGATTCACGGACAGGTCGTGCTCTGCCCCGGCTACAACGACGGCACGCAGCTCGCGCAGACCGTGCGCGAATTGGCGCAGTTGCACCCCGAAGCGCGCGAGACTTATGGTGGCGTTCTCAGCGTCGCCATCGTCCCCGTCGGCCTGACACAGTTCCGTGACCGCCTGGCGGCGCTGAAGACGTGCGACGGCGACTTCGACCGGGCGCTGATTGAAGAAGCAGAAGGCTGGCGCGCGCGCTACCGCGAGACGCTGGGGACGAACTTCGTCTTCCTGTCCGACGAGTTCTACCTGAACGCCGGTCTGCCCGTCCCCGTCACCCGCCAGTACGAAGGCTTCGCACAGCTAGAAGACGGCGTCGGCCTGGTGCGGATGTTCCTGGACGACGTGAAGAAAGTTGCGCGGCGCCTGCCGCCGGCGGTGAAGACGCCGCGCACGGCGACCCTGGTGACGGGCGAACTCGCGGGGCCGCTTCTGCAGCAGCTCGCCGACACGCTCAACCAGGTCGGCGGCGTCCGGGTCAACGTCTGCGCCGTCCATAACCGGTTTTTCGAGGGCAACATCAGCGTCGCCGGCCTGCTGACGGGCCGCGACATCGCGGACGCGCTGCACGGGATGGGTGATGAATTGGGCGAGCGCATCGTCGTCCCGTCGATCATGCTGCGCGACCCTGACCGCGACATCTTCCTCGACGACATGACGCTGGAACAGTTCGAGACCGCCGTGGGCCGCCCGGTCAGCATCGTCGAGCGGATGCCGTCGGCGGCGGCCCGAGCCATTCTGAACTGACCCACTTCCTTGCTTCGCAGGGGTCCTCCCGGAGCGGGAGGACAGGCAGCGCATCCGGCTGAGGCCTAGCCTACTTCCTGTGGGGTGTGTCCGGCGACACTCTTCCAGAGACAGGCGGCCTGCTGTGTCAGCCGCTAGCCTGTCCTCCCGCTCCGGGAGGACCCCTGCGAAGCAAGGAGGTGGGTTCTTCAAGGAGACACATATGACATACGCCATCAAACTGGACAAAGACCAAAAACTCAAATTGAGCGACTACGACCCGGACGACTCGGGTAAAGCCAAGAAGGAGACCAGCAAGGTCGCGCTGGCCGAACTCGGCGAGGAACTCGGCGCTCTGCAGGAGTGGCTCTACGCCGCCCAGTCGCACAGCGTCCTGATCGTCCTGCAGGGCCTGGACACATCCGGCAAGGACGGCACCATCGCCCACGTCATGGCGAGCATCAACCCGCAGGGCTGTGACGTGGCGTCCTTCAAAGTTCCGACGCCGCTCGAGTCAGCACATGACTTCTTGTGGCGCGTCCACCAGAAGGCTCCCGCCAAAGGCATGATGACGATCTTCAACCGTTCCCACTATGAAGACGTGCTCGTGACCCGCGTCCACAAAAAGATCGACAAAGACACGTGCGAGCAGCGCTACGGCCAGATCAACGATTTCGAGAAGCTGCTGGCCGACAACAACACGATCATCCTGAAGTTCTTCCTGCATATCTCGAAAAAAGAGCAGGAGGAGCGGCTCCTGGCCCGCGAGAAGGACGAGGAAAAAGCCTGGAAGCTGTCGCCCGGCGACTGGGAGGAGCGTCAGTTCTGGGACGGCTACACGCACGCCTACGAGGACGCGCTCGGCGCGACCGGCACGAAGAACGCGCCCTGGTACGTCGTCCCGGCCAATCACAAGTGGTTCCGCAACCTCGCTATCGCCGAGACGATGGTCGAGACGCTGCGCCCGTATAAAAAAGAATGGGAAGCGACGCTCAAGAAACTCGGCGAGCAGCGCAAGGCCGAATTGCAGCAGATCAGGGCGGGCGGCGACGCGGATGAGAAAGCCGACGCGAAAAGCCCGGCTAAGACGCACTGAGCCTTACCGACAGACAGAAAAGGCCTGCTGAATACAGCAGGCCTTTTCTTATGCGGGCAACACTTCCACACTCGGCGGCAGCAAGATCGACTGAGGGTTCGTCGCAGCGGCGATGGCGGGAATGTCGTTGAGGAAGTGATAGCAGACGCCGAACTCGACGGCGTCTGTCGGCTGACCGAGCCGGAAGGTGATGACCACATCGCCCGTCGTGTTCAGAGACACCACCATCTTTTGGCAAGAGGTCGGAACCTCGGTTATGGCAACGGCAAGCGCTTTGTCGCTGTCGATCAGATGGAACCAACGCTGCGCGTGGAAGTCAGCCAAGGACACCTGTCCAACGTAATCCGTTCGGCCCGCAGTCGTGAGTGACCATCGGGCTGTGTCTTTCTCAAACTCCGTTTGCCACACGATTTCCTCCGCCTTGCCATGCTCCAACTTCCCGAATGTGCCGCCACCGACCCCGAAGTCACAAGTCAGGACGTTGGCGCTCGTGGCGACCGGCAGTGAAAATGCAAACTGATCGCCTGTCTTCGATTTATTGAAACGGTGGGAAACGGTTGCCCAGGATTTACAGGCCGTGATTTGCGTCTCAGTCGTCCAAGAATATTCCTTTTCGATCCAATCAAATACGCCTGCAGAGGCGTTGATGGCTGTAGACCGCGACATGGTAGACCCTTTTGAACCCAAGTCTAAACCATTCCGTGTAATCGTTAGTGGATTACGTAAGTGCTCCACTCCGTCATAAAGAACCGACCGGATTGGCTTGTTATCCGACAAGACCTGCCCTGGATAGCCAGATTCCAGTGCGACAGAAAAGTGTTGTTGTGTACTAACAACTTCCTTGTTGGTGTTACGGCTGATACGTAAAAAGTCGCTGAACGGGGGGGCAGGGGCGCAGGCAGGACGCAGTTCGTACTCCTGTTCTTCATATGGACTCTGTGAGATCGCAAAATCAAGATGGTAGCGTCCGCCGGTTTCTATGCCGTGTTCGTCTTTCTGACTGACATGAACGATGTCTACAGGAACGGCTTGCCCCATCTTATTGACGAGTTGAAGGCGCGTCGTATCCAGATCGTTGTCCCGTGTTGCGATGGCAAGCTGTTCATAATCAAGCCCTGTCGGCAACTCAATCTCTGCCGAAAGCGGATACAAAAACCGCCGGATGCCGTGTTCCTCTTTGACGCGGATGCGGGCCAGAACGTCGCTCATTGAGAGACCGCCTTTTCGAGAATGGCCGCGATCTTGTCCACCGTGAACTTGGTCGCGCCCTGGCTGCCCTCGAAGACGGACTTCCCAGCCGCGCCCATCTTGGCGCGGGCGTCGGGGTCTTGCAGCAGGCGGACGAACGCGGCGGTGAGCTGCTGTTTCTGGGTTTCTTTGTCGGCTTCGGTCGCCGCGATCTGGGCGACGCCGCCGCGCTCGCGGAAGTCGTCGATGATGCCGGGGAAGTTCTTCATGGACGGGCCGATGACGATGGGCTTGGCGTACAGCGCGGGTTCCATGATGCTCTGGCCGCCGTGTGGAATCAGCGTGCCGCCGACGAAGACGACGGTGGCGAACTGGTAGGCGGCGGCGAGTTCGCCGATGGTGTCGAGGATCAGGACTTCCGCGCCTTCGGGGGAGCGGCTGGTGTCGCGGCGGCGCTTGACGTTGTAGCCGCTGCGCTCGGCGAGGGCGGTGACGACGCTGAAGCGCTCCGGGTGGCGCGGGACGATCAGCAGGCGGGTCTGCTCCAAGCCGGGTGTCTGGCGGATGCGACGCAGGACATCGAGCAGGGTCTGCTCCTCGTCCTCGTGGGTGCTGCCGGCGACGATGATGGGGGCGTCGGAAGCGGTCAGGGCCAGCGCCCTGTCGAGTTCCTGGGCCTGGATGCGGGACACGTCTTTTTCCACCACGTCTTTGTCGTACTTGATGTTGCCGCTGACGGCGAGCCTGCTCGGCGGAGCGCCTAGGCGCTGCAAGCGTTCGGCGTCTTCCCTGGACTTCATCAGGAGCAAGGCGTAGTTCTCGAAGACCTGGCCCATCAGCGGATAGGCAAGCTGGTAGTAGGGGAACGATTCGGGAGACAAGCGCCCGTTGACCATGACGACGGGGATGCCCCGCTTGCAGGATTCGTGCATGACGTTGGGCCAAATCTCGGTGTCGATAGTGACGACCATGCTGGGCCGGATCCAGTCCAGCACGCGGTTGGCGATGGAAGCGAGGTCGATGGGGAAGTAGAACGTGCTACCTGCTCCATAGCGCTGGAAGCGCTCTTGGGCGATGGCCTGGCCGGTCTTGGTGATGGTCGAGAAGACGAAGCGGCACTGCGGGAAGCGCTGCGACAGGGCCAGGGCGAGCGGCTGAACGCTCAGCGTCTCGCCGACCGAGCAGGAGTGAATCCAGACCGTCGGGCGCCCGTCGAACCGAAGCGTGTCGGGCAGATTCCCCAGGCGCTGGCGCAGGGCGGGCAGGTACTTTTGGTGACGCCAGGCTTTGAACAGAAAGAACGGAGTCATAAAGATGACCCAGGCGCTGAAGACGAAGCTGTAGAGTGCGTACATAGGCGACTATGACTGCCTGAACAGGGCGATGACGCGCTGGAGATCGGCCTCGGTGTCCACGCCGACGGTGTCGTGGGGTGTTTCGGCGACATACATCGGGACGCCGTTTTGCAGGTAGCGCAACTGCTCCAATTTCTCGGCGAGTTCAAGGCTGGACTGCGGCAGAGTGTGGAACAGCGCCAGCGCCGCGCGCGTGTAGGCGTACAGGCCGATGTGTTTGTAGTGCTGGACCTGGCCGACGCCGTCCCGGTCGAAGGGGATGGGATAGCGTGAGAAGTACAGGGCGCGGCCGTCGTCCGCCGTGACCACCTTGACGTTGTTGGGGTCCTGGGCGGGTCCGGGGCCAATGGCGACTTTGAGGGTCGTGACCTGGGCGCCGCTGTCATTCAAGAACGGGGCCAGCAGGAGTTCGAGATGGTCGGGGCGCAGCGTCGGCTCATCGCCCTGGATGTTGACGTACACATCGCCGCCGGTGCGCTGCATGACTTCGTGCAGCCGGTCGCCCCCGGAGGGGTGCTCGCCGGTCATGGTGACGGGGATGCCGGCGGCCTCGCAGGATCGCTGTATCTGCGGGCTGTCGGTGGCGACGAGCAGGTCGGAAAGCAGCGGCGAGCGGCGGGCGTTCTCGTAGACCCAGTGGATCATCGGTCTGCCGGCGATCTCGCGCAGGGCCTTGCCGGGCAGTCGGGTCGAGTTGAAACGGGCGGGGATGACGCCGATGATTTTCAGTGTGTCGGTCATGATGGGGTGGTGATCGGCGGCCCCTCGGGATTCGACGCAATCTCCTGGGGACGCAGATGTACCAGTTTGATGCGCCAGTGGTCGCCGTAGCGGTCGGTGATCGTCTCCGGGTCGGTGATACGGCGCTTCTGCCGGCCTTGCACCAAATAAGTCTCCGGCGCGGGCCAGCAGTAGACCAATCTGCCCTCAGCGGCCTCGGCCAAGGTCAGCGGCGGACCGTCCGGGACGGACGCCGCGTCCTGTGCCGAGGTCAGCGGCTGGACCAGGCGCCGCCAGCCCTCGCCGAAGCGCATCCGCCCGCAGGCTGGAGACACGAGGAGGCGCTTCGCGCCGTTCTCGACGTACCAGGTCGGCGAAGCGTCATCGTCGGGCAGGCGGATCAAACGGCCTTCCAACTGGGCCGAAGAGAAAGTCCGGCCCCGGCGCACGTTGGCATGTCCATCTTGTGGGCCGTCCGCCGTGACCGACGTCGAGACGATCTCGACCTGGCCGACTTCCGTCAGAAACGAGGGTGGGGCGAACGCCGCCGTCAGCTCGGCCTCAAAATGTCCGGCTTCGTCAATCGGGAACAAACCACCCCCACCGCCGGTGACGGTGTAGCGGAAGGCGACGGATTGTCCATCTTCAGCGGGCCTGATTTCCCGCTGCTCCAACTGCTTCTCGACGGAAACGCGCTCGATCACCCGCCATAGGACGAGATCGGCGTGCGGGCTGCGAAGGTCGCCGGAGGCGGTCCGGGAGGCGCCGCGCCCGCCGAGCAGTCCGCCGCGACCGCCGACGAGGTCGATGTGCGCGGAGACGAAAACGGTCTGTGTCGGGGCGGCACCATCCATGTCAGACTCGGTATCTGTCAGACTCGGTACAGGTGCGACGAGCGGTCGGCGCGGCGCAGCGACTCGCCGATGCTGCCCAGCACCTGGCCGTTGATGGGCGCGGCGATGACGATGCCCAGCGCGTCCCGGTGCAGCCGCTCCAGGCCGTTCTCGCGCAGATATCCGGCCTTGCCCGCGATGGCGATGGCGTCCGTGGTCATCTGCAGCGCGTTCTCGGACAGGAACAGTTTGGCCGTCATGGTCGCGGCTTCAATGGGCGGGTGCCGGTCATCGGGCAGAGAGGCCATGCTCGCGAGGGCATAGACGTGGGTCCGCATCACGCTCAGCGTCGCGGCGAGTTGTGAAACGCGGACGCGGACGCTTTCATACTTTTCGAAGGAGTTGTTGGCCTTGACGATGTCGACCAAGCGCCCGAACGCCCCCAGCGCGATGCCGGCGGCGACGATGCCGGAGTGCAGGCCCGCCTTCATGTCGAAGTCGATGATGGGGCCGATCTTCCCCGGCTCGCCGACGCGCTCTGAGTCAGCGACGAGCGCGTTGTCCAGGCCGACGACGCCGCTGTGGGTGCCTTGCAGGCCCATCGAGTCCATGGGTTCGCCGATTCGCAGGCCGGGGTTGTCGTCGGGAACAAGAAAAAAGGCTTTGCCTTCGGTCGTGTCGGTCATCACCATGTAAACGCCGGCGTGGCCCGCGCCGGTGCAGAAGGCTTTCTGGCCGTTCAGGTGCCAGACGCCGTCGGCGCGGAAGGCTTTGGTATTCAGAACGCTTTTGTCTGCGCCGACGCCGCTTTCCGACCACGCCGACGCGCCCAGCGCCTCACAGGAGATGCGGGGCAAATACTTGCGCTTCTGATACTCGGTGCCGGCCTTGGCGATGCGGTTGGCGGTCAAGGTGTGCAGCAGCAGCACGAACGCCGTGGCCGGGGCGATACGGGCGATCTGCTCGACGGCGTAGGTGACGTTGAGCGTGTCCAACCCCAGCCCGCCGTACTCGGGCGGCGTCTTCATGCCCAGCAGGCCCTCGGCGGCGAGGGCGCGGATGTTGTGTTCCGGGAAGTTCTGCTCGCCGGCGCGGGCTTCTTCCGTGTGGACGGTGAGCGTGTCGCGGATGAGACGCTGGACGGTGTCGGCGATCCGAATGCCGGGATAAAGCTCCTGCGGGTCCTGATCCCAGGTGAGAACCATCGGCTTGGCCCCTTTCTAATGAGAGAGTATAGCCGATTCGAGAGAGGGGTGTCAATCGGACCGACGGAGAGACAGGGGTGAAGCCATCCTGTAAGCCGGATTCTGTGTTTGTGTGGCCATCTCTCTGGGACGCCGGTCGCCCGGCGCCTCAAGCGGCGCTGCGGGGCGCGTCGGCCCGGCGTCTTTCAGGCGACGACGCCGGGCCTCAAACCGCGCCCACCGGCCTTGCTCCCGATGGGGTTTACCCGGCGTCGGCGTCCCCGCCGACCCGGTGCGCTCTTACTTTAAGCCCCGTGGGGCCGCACCATTTCGCCCTTACCGCATGAGAGTCTCATGCGGCGGTATGTTTCTGTGGCACTTTCCGTCGGGTCGCCCCGCCCGGCCGTTAGCCGGCATCGCTGCCCTGGGGAGTCCGGACTTTCCTCTGCGACGCACCTCTCGATGCGCGCAGCGGCCACCCGGATGACTTCGGGCATCATTATAGCACAAAAGCAGCACACAAAAACGGCGGGTTCGGCCGGCCCTACAGAGTTCCGCCCTCCGTGCCGATGATGAACACAGGACATCGGCGCGCGGGGGGAAGGCATGCACTGGCTGGACGTCGTCTTGGGGCTTGTCATCGGGGTTATCGCCATCGTGGAGATGACTCGCGGCTTCGGCCGGGCCGTCCTGGACGCGCTCGGGCTGTACGGCGCCCTGTGGGCCGCGAACGCGCTTGCCACGCCCCTCGCCGCGTCGGTGCATCCCAGCCCCCATCCTTCCGTCAACATGTGCATCGCCTACGGCGTGGCGCTGCTGGCGTTCGGCGCGTTCTCCCTGGCCGTTTCCCGCTTCGTGTACGGCGTCACGATGCTCCACATGGGCATGTTTGAGAGCCTGCTCGGACTGGGGGCGGGCGTCGCCGTCGGCATGATGGCGGCGCACAGCATCGTGCGGGTGATGGCGATGTCCGACCCGACGGGCGGGGGCGCTCAGACCGTCAGCGAGAGCTTCGTCGGGAGCGAGATGCTGTCCTTCCCCACGTACCACTCGGTCCTGAACACCATGACCGGCCTGACCAGTGGCCGTCGTGACACGCCGGATGTCAGCTCTTAGCGCCCTTGCCGGCGCATCATCCCCCACATTTCCGCGCAATCACCCCCCGCAGCGCCTGAAACAGCCTGGAAAGGCTTGACGGCAGGTATCCAAGCGTGTATAATGGGCGTAATCCGGCAGGTAACCTTCTCAGGGAGGGGTACGCCGCCGCAAACGCCCACGGGGTACCAACATCATGGCAAGCGCGTCCACCTCCGCCCAGTCCGAGAACACCACTCTGGCTCCGCCCGCCCATCTTTTCAGCCTCGGCGTCGAACTCTTCAGCGAGGTCCAGCGCATCATCGGCACGGACCGCGTCCGCGCCCTGCGCGTGAAGCTGGGGAACCGCGTCGTCAAGGAGATTCCGGTCGCCCCCTTGACCGCCGTCGCCACCCTGGGGCTGGTCCTGGTCGCCGTCATCGTCAGCACGATGAGCATCGAAGTCGAGCATGAGCCGGGCGGCGCCGCTCCTGCCAGCGAGGCCACACGTTGATCAGCTCTCTGTTGCCAGGACATAGAACGGACTGGAACTCCGGGACGGACCTCTCCGACCGGCTGCGCCAGTCACAGATGAAGTATGCCGAGATGTCCGACCGCGAGATCGTCGCCCGCGCCCAGCGCGGCGAGAACGCCGCCGCGGAGTACATGCTGTACAAGTACCGCAATCTGGTCCGCACCAAGGTCAAGTCTTACTTCCTCGTCGGGGCCGAGAAGGAAGACCTGCTCCAAGTCGGGCAGATCGGGCTGTGGCAGGCCGTCGTCGATTTCCGTTCCGACAAAGCGATCTCCTTCCCCGCCTTCGCCAAGGTCTGCATCACCCGCCACATCATCACCGCCATCAAGACCGCCACGCGGCAGAAGCAGATGCCGCTGAACCAATCCCTGTCGCTGGAAAGCCCTTCCGAGGACCCTTCGACGGACTGGAACCTGTCCGACATCCTGCCGAACACGGACGGGGCGGACCCGGAAGACCTGGTCCTCCGCAACGAAGACACCAAGATCCTGCACGAGACGCTTCAGCAGGTGCTGTCCGACTTCGAGTGGCGCGTCCTGTCCGGCTACCAGGTCGGCAAGTCGTACCGCGAGATCGCCGTCGAACTGCGCTGCAAGACCAAATCCGTGGACAACGCCTTGGCCCGAATCAAGCGAAAAGTCTCCGGCGTCCCCATCGGCAACGCCGACCTGAGCGAACTGCTCTAACCCTTTCCCGGCCATCATTGTTTTTCTCGATTGTTTTATTCCCGAAAGCCCGCGCGTCCCTAGCGCGGGCTTTCCCGTGTCGCATCCGGTACCCTTATGCCTCTCATCAGCATCGTGATCCCGACGTTCAACCGGGCGGACCTGATCGGCGAAACGCTGGACGGCGTCCGGGCGCAGACGGTCGGCGACTGGGAGTGTTCCATCATCGACGACGGATCGACGGACAACACCCGCGCGGTCGTGGAAGCCTTCGCCGCGCGGGACGCCCGCTTCCGCTACGTCGCCCTGGGCAAGTTCGGGCATGAGGCCGCCTGGACGCGCGGGGCGGCCCTCTCGACGGGGACTTACATGGCGCTTCTCGACAGCGATGATGTCTGGTCCGCCGACTTCCTGGAAAAGATGGTGGCGTTGCTGCGGTCCGACCCCGGCGCGGTCCTCGCCGCCGCCCCGCACTGGGCCTGGGATGGGAACAGCATCCTGTACACGCAGGAGTTCGACGCCCGCAAGCGGGCGAACCCGCGTGCGGCGATGATTCGGCAGTGCTTCGTGTTCCCCTCGCAGTGTCTGTTCGTCCGGGCGACTCTCGCCAAGACGAAAGGCTTTCGCCGCTTCCCGTCCGACGACTACGACATCTGGATGCAGTTGCTGCCACACGGGCGCATGATCCTGGCCGATGAGCCGCTGGTCAAGTACCGCCGGCACCCCGGCGGCGACTCGTACACGCCGGGCTTCACGCGCGCTCTGCAGTACTGCCGCAACGACATCTGGATTCTGACACAGTTCGCGCGCCAGCCCGGCTTGTCGCCCTTTGAGCGCGTTCTGGCTCTTGCGAATGTGCAGCGGAAGCACGAACTGCTGCTCGAAACGGAGATGCAGGCCGGGATCGCGCCCCGCTCGTGGCCGGTCCGACTGGGCAGACTGCTCAGCATCGTCCCCACGCCGCTGCTGCGAAGCCCGCGCCTCGGCCTCCGCTATCTGCGCGGCGATGGGCGAGCGACAAAAGCCTCCTGAGGACTCCCTATGGCACAGGTAGACATCATCATCCCGACGCACAACCGCGCGGACCTGATCGCCGAGACGCTAGACAGCGTGGCCGCCCAGACGTTTGGGGATTGGGCGTGCTGGGTCATCGACGACGGCTCGACGGACGACACGGAGAGGGTCGTGACGCCCTTCGTCGAGCGTGACGCCCGCTTCCACTACCACCGGCAGGAAAACAGCGGGCGCTCGTCGGCCTGGAAGCGCGGTCTGACGCTCACGGACAGTGAGTACGTCGGCCTGCTGGACAGCGACGACGTTTGGCTGCCCACGTATCTGGAAACCTTGGCCGCCCTTCTGGCGGCCCACCCGCGAGCGGCCCTGGCGGCGGCGCCGTTCTCCAACTGGGACGGCAGCCAGGTCCTCTCGACACAGGATTTCCGGGAAGACATGCGTTCCGACCCGCTCCGGGCGATCATCCAGGGGAACTACATCATCCCCTCCCAGTGCCTCTACCGCCGCTCGGCGCTGAACAGCGTCAAAGAATTCCGGTTCTGGCCTTCGGACGATGTCGATCTGCTGCTCCAGATCCTGCCGGGACGGGGCGCAGTCTTCGCGCGGGAGCCGCTGGTCCTGTACCGGCGTCACGGCGGGAACACCTGGGGCGATGCGATCAGCTACGAGAAGCTGCGGCTGCAGGCCGTCCTCTTTATCCGCATCCTGAAGAAGTTCGTCGTCCGGCCTGACATCGGCCTCCGCTACCGGCTACTCGCGCTCGGCAATCTGCAGCGCAAATACGAACACCTTCTCGAACTCGACATGGACGAAGGCAGCGTCCCGCGCGGGCTGCCGATGCGCCTCTGGCGGCTTCTCCGAATCGTCCCGTCGCCGCTGCTCCGCAGCCCTGGCCTCGCGCGCCGCTATCTGCGTCATCGGGTATAATAGACCTCTTGCGTCAGTCCCCCAGGGGTTCAGCCCTGGGGGACTGACCGGGGAACGGGTTGGCAACACTCATGCACCTTTGACGCTCATGCTGACAGAGAAACCCACCGGCCCGGCGCAGGGGCAGCGCAGCGGCGCCTGGCAGAACGCCGCATTGGGCGTGCTGATCGCCCTGACCGTGACGCTCTTCGTCGTCCAGGGCTACCGCGTTGCGGGGGCCTGCATGGAGCCGCACCTGTACACGGGGCAGCGGGTGCTGGCCTACAAACTGGCCTACGGCGTTCATGCGCCCCGGCGCGGCGACATTGTGATCTTCGCGTACCCCCGTGACGTCCGCCAGACCTATGTGAAGCGCGTCATCGGTCTTCCCGGCGAGACGGTCGCGATCAGGCACGGGCGGGTCTTCATCGACAACAACCCGCTGCCCGAGGCTTATCGGGTCTTCCCGGCGCACGGCGACTGGGGGCCGATGTTCGTGCCGCACGACGAGTATTTCGTCATGGGCGACAACCGGGACGTGTCCGACGACAGCCGCTACTGGGGCGACCTGCCGCGCCGCGACATCGTGGGCCGTGCCGTCGCGTGCTACTGGCCCCTGAAGGACTGCCGCGTTCTGCGGTAGTCTCGTCCTAAGTAATCGTGCAAAAGAAACCTGGGCTTTGACCACGGGGTACAATCCCCACATGAAGTTCGTTTCTGCCCTGCCCGCGGCACAACGCGCGTCTCTGGAACACGTTTATCATCATGGCGGCGTGCATCGCCGACGACAACAGCAGACACGGTTCTGCTATCAGCCTCACGTCGCCTGAACGGACCGATGCAATGATGAAAGAAACCAGTCACCTGGCGGTTGCTGCACCTCGTCGGCGGAAGGATTTAACTCGGGGGTAAGCATGAGTGCCGTTGAAGGAAAGGAGATCGTCATCGTCGGCGGAGGACCAGGCGGGCTGACGCTGGCCCGATTGCTACAGCAAAGCAACGCGCAGGTGTCCGTGTATGAGCGTGACCAGAGCCGCAGTGCGCGCGTCCAGGGCAGCGCCTTGGACCTGCACGAAGCCTCTGGACTGGCCGCGCTGGAAGCCGCCGGCTTGATCGACGCCTTCTGGGCCAATCACCGGCCCGACCTTGATCGCCTGCGCCTGACCGACGCTTACGGAAGAATCCTCCACGATCATCCTCGCCGGACGTCCGGTGCCGGGAAGCGGCCGGAAATCGAGCGCGGACCGCTACGCGAGCTTTTGCTGGACTCGCTTCAGCCCGGCACGGTGCAATGGGATTGCAAGCTCGAGTCGGCAGAGATGCAGGGCGGGCAGGTGCTGTTACGTTTTGCGGGCGGGAAGACGGCACTCGCCGACGTTGCCATCGGCAGCGACGGCGCGAACTCTCGGCTGCGTGAACTGGTCACTCCCATCCGGCCGGAGTATGTCGGCGTGTCGCTCGTGGAAGGACTCGTCCCTGCGGCAGAGCAGGCCATACCGGAACTGTGGGACCTCCTCGGCGGGTCAGCGTTAATCGCTCTTGGAGGCCGAAGAACTATCGGCATGGGAACCAAGCCTGACGGCAGCGTGCTGTTCTATGCAGGACTGAGGACGCATGACGACGCCGCGCGGCAGAGCCTCGAAGAAGCAAGCAGCCCGGACCGGCGAGTGGCATGGTTCCACGCTAACTTTGAGGGATGGAGTGATGCGTGGGACCCGCTCTTCAGGGAAGCCGTGTCGATGGTCTGGCGTCCGCTCCTTGTTTGCCCTCCGAACCAGCATTGGGAGCCGAAGCCCAACGTCACGTTGATCGGCGACGCGGCGCACGTGATGCCCCCCTACGCAGGCGAAGGGGTCAACATGGCAATGCTCGACGCCCTGATGTTGTCCAAGATTCTCCTCAGCGAAGAGTCGTCCTCTGGCGCGATCGCGACGTATGAGGCGGAAATGTTTGCTCGCATGCGGCACATGACTGCGGACACAATGGCCAACACAGAAATGTTCTATGCGCCGGATGCCTCGGATCGTGTTGTGGCTTTGTTCCGCAGTTTCGGCAGGGCAGAGGCGGTCCCGCCCGCTTCGGAGGCTTGACGCAAGCCGCTCGCTGGCTGCGCGTCCGAGAGGGCAGAGACAAGCTTGGTGCCGGGCTTCATACCTGGCTTCATGCCGGTATTCTACCCAATGGCAGAGACCCAGTATTATATTGCGCGATTACTTAAACATCATCATCCGTACACACCGAGGTAGACAAACTTATTTATGGCCGCACAGAACATGGAACAGGTCGTCTCGCTCTGCAAGCGGCGCGGCTTCATCTTCCCCGGAAGCGAAATCTACGGGGGGTTGCAGGGGACGTTCGACTACGGCCCGCTCGGCGTCGAGTTGAAGAACAACCTGAAGCGCCTGTGGTGGCGGCACAACGTCTACGAGCGCGACGACATGGAAGGCATCGAGACGGCCCTGCTGACACACCGGCTGGTGCTGCGCTACTCAGGACACGAGAAGGGGTTTGCCGACCCGCTGATCGACAACAAAACCAGCAAGAAGCGCTACCGCCTCGACCACCTGCTGCGCGACCAGACGCCGGGCGTGCGGGCGGCGGTGGCGTCGGCGTTCGGCATCAGTCTGCCGGACGACCCGGATGTGTTCGTCGGGCTGCTCCTGGAAGACACGGCCAAGGCGCGGGAGGCGCTGAGAACGGCCCGCGTCGTCGATCCCGCCGACGGCAAGCCGGGCGACTGGACGGAGCCGCGCCAGTTCAACCTGATGTTCAAGACCCAGGTCGGGCCGGTCGCCGACGACGAGTCGTTCGCGTACCTGCGGCCCGAAACGGCGCAGGGCATGTTCGTCAATTTCAAGAACGTGCTGGACTCGACCAACCGCAAACTGCCTTTCGGCATCGCCCAGACGGGGAAGTCGTTCCGCAACGAGATCACGCCGCGCAACTTCCTGTTCCGGGTGCGCGAACTCGAGCAGATGGAGATCGAATACTTCGTCAAGCCCGGCGAGGATGAGCAGGTCCACGAGGCCTGGATTCAGGACCATCTGGAGTGGTGGGTTGGCAAGGTCGGTCTGTCACGGGAAAAGCTGAGGCTGTTTGAGCACGTCAAGCTGTCGCACTACTCCAAGCGGACCGTGGACATCCTCTACGAGTTCCCGACCCTGGGCTTTGACGAGCTGGAAGGCATCGCCAACAGAACCGACTTCGACCTCGGCTCCCATTCCCGCGAGCAGGACAAGCTCGGCCTGACGGCCAGCGTCATGAAGAACGAGCACTCGACGGAGAGGCTGACCTATTTCGACCAGCCGAACAACCGGCACATCGTCCCGTATGTCGTGGAGCCGGCGGCGGGCGTGGACCGGGGTGTCCTGGCCGCGCTGTGCGAGGCCTACGACGAGGAAGTTTTAGACAATGGCGAGACCCGCGTCGTCCTGCGCCTCAAACCCGCCCTGGCCCCGATCAAGGTCGCGGTCCTGCCGCTCGCCAAGAACAAGCCGGAGATCGTCGCCAAAGCCAAAGCCATCAAAAAAATGCTCCAGTCGACAGGCGAGATGCGGGCCGTGTACGACGACACCGCCGCCATCGGCAAACTGTACCGCCGCCAGGACGAAGCCGGAACGCCGTTCTGCGTCACGGTTGACTATGACACGCTGGGCCAGTCTAAGGACGGCTCGACTGATCTTGTAGACACCGTGACGGTGCGCGAGCGCGACACGATGACGCAGGTGCGCGTCGCCATCGCCGATCTCGCGTCCTATGTCCGCGAACGCATTCAGTGACGG
>CAXUCQ010000003.1:0-8563 GCA_964249295.1 uncultured Armatimonadales bacterium
GGCTGCGGACACTCCTTATCGAGAAGCGGCCCCTGCCGCGTTACAAGACGTGCGGCGGCGGTATCCCGCTTTCCGTCGGCGACGAGCTGCCCAAGCTCATCCCGGAGGCGTTTGTCGAAGCCACCGTCACGCACATTCGCCATACGTGGAACTTCAAAGACGCCCATCTGGCGGCGCTCAACCCCGATCCCGATGAGGCTCCGATGAGTCTGTGGATGGTCCAGCGTTCGGTCTTTGACAACGCCCTGACCGAGCGCGCCGCCCGTGCCGGGGCCGAGGTGCGGGACGGCCTCTCGGTCCGTTCTGTCGCGCCGGACGGAGACACGCGCGTGCGCGTGGTGACCGCCGACGGGGACGCCTACTCCGCCGCACACGTCATCGGCGCCGATGGCGCCAACGGCGTCGTCGCGCGCATGGCCGGGCTGCGGAAGCAGCGCCTGCTCGCCATCGCCCTGGAAGCCGAGATCCCACACGCCTGGGGCGACGGACACGAGACGCTGACGCCGGAGATCGCCCATCTGGAATACGCCGTCCGGCAGGGCTACGCCTGGGTCTTCCCCAAGGCCGGCCATCTTTCTGTCGGCGCGGGGACGTTCGGGCGGCGCAGCGCTGAGGGGAAGGGCGAAACGTCCAAGGACGAACTGGCGCGGTGGATCGTCGGCTACCTCGAGGCGCTGGGCGTCCCGCGCGCCCGGCACCAGATCGAGTTCCACGGCCACCCCCTGCCCATCTGGGGCGGGCGCGAGCCGGTCGAGGCCTGGGACGGGCGCGTGCTGCTGGCCGGGGACGCCGCCGGGCTGGTGAACCCGCTGTTCGGCGACGGCATTTCCTACGCCTGCCGCAGCGGCGCGCTGGCGGGGCGCGTGACTGCCGAAGGGGATGCCGCGCGGTGGACGTCCCGACTGGGGCGGGAGTTCGGTGCGGGCCATGACGCGGCGCTGACGATCGCCAAGTTCTTCTACCAGTTCCCCGCCGTGTGCTACAAGATGGGGGTCAAGCACCCGCGCGGCACGCGCATCGCGGGACGCCTCATCGCGGGCGATCTGCGCTTCGATCAGGTCATCGACCG
This sequence comes from uncultured Armatimonadales bacterium, assembly GCA_964249295.1. Classification (GTDB taxonomy): domain Bacteria; phylum Armatimonadota; class Armatimonadia; order Armatimonadales; family Capsulimonadaceae; genus CAZZVX01. Next base: position 1,070 of record CAXUCQ010000003.1, read on the forward strand.
CGTCCCGTGGAAGCGCCTGATGGCCGCGCGCAAGCCTGCCTGGTAGCCTCCGCGCGCCGCTTCTGAAAATACTCTCATCCACGCTCGGAAAAAGAAGGAGTTTGTGTGCGTGATGGGGAACATCGCTCCGGCACGTATTCCGATGCGCCGAGCGCCGTCCGGCTTGCCGAACCCGAACGTCTGGGAGCCGGCGGCACGACCCCCAGAGAGGACAAGACGATGTCTTTCAGCGTGAAGAGCAAAAAGAACGGGACCGAGTATTTCCTGCATGGCCGGGCCGCCGCCAACGGCAAGACGACACTGTATTTCTTCTCCAAGGAAGCGAAAGAAGGCGCCCTGGACAAACTCCCGGAGGGCTACGAAGTCTCGGAGAACTCCGCGACCGGACTGCCCATCCTGAAGAAGAGCAAGTAATCCTCCCGTCCGTCATCCCCCTGGCCGCTGCCCGTGTTTGGCAGCGGCCTTTCGCTTTTCTAGGGCGTTTACTCCCGCTTCGCTTGCTGCCAGACCGCTTCCATCTCCGCCAGAGACAGGTCGGCGAGGGCGCGGCCTGAGCCGGCGGCGTGGGCCTCGATGTGTCGGAAGCGTCCGGCGAATCGTCCTGTCATCCGCCGTAGCGCGTCTTCCGGGTCGATGCCGAGCTGCCGCGCGACGTTAACGAGGGTGAAGAGCAGGTCGCCCAGTTCATCGGCCACCCGTCCCGTGTCCCGCGCGGCGATCTCCAGACGCAGCTCACCGAGTTCCTCATCGACCTTGTCCAGTACCTGATCCACGGTCGGCCATTCGAAGCCGACCTTCACCACGCGCTTGGACACTTCCAGGGCGCGCATCAGCGCGGGCAGGCCGGCGGGGATGCCGTCCAGGCTGCTTTTGCGGTCCTCATACCCCGCCTCGCCCCGCTTGATCTGCTCCCAGTTCTGCAGCACCTGTTCGGTCCCGGAGACCGACAGGCCGCCGAAGACGTGGGGGTGGCGGCGTATCAGCTTCTCGACGATCCCGCGACTCACGTCGTTGATGTCGAACAGCCCCTCTTCGGACGCCAACTGTGCGTGGAAGACGACCTGGAGCAGCAGGTCGCCGAGTTCCTCGCGCAGTTTGTCGGGCCGGCCCAGGTCGACCGCCTCGACCACTTCGTAGGCTTCCTCGATGACATAGCGTTTCAGCGTCTGCGGCGTTTGTTCCCGGTCCCACGGGCAGCCGGCTTCGGGGTCTCGCAACCGTGCCATCACTTCGACCAGCTCCACAAAGCCCCGATCAGGACCGGGATGGTTGTCTTCCGTCATCGCGCTTTGCTCTTCCTTTCACAAAAACGCCCGTCGCGCAGGCGGGGGAAGATGTTCCCTCCACCTGCACCGACGGGCATGGTCATCAAGCAGTTTCGTCGTACCGCTAACGATGGCCCTGGGGCGACGGCGGCTGACTCGGCGTCGGCAGCCCTGTGGGCGCCTGGGGGGCCGGCGGCGGGTTTTTCATGTCATTCAGCATGGCGGTGTACTGGAGGCCGGGCAGACTGACTTTGATGCCGTTGGAGGCGGCCAGCTTCATCTGGTAATCTTTTTCCTGCTGCTGGACCTGCTGGAACTTCTGCTGCTTCTGCTGAAGGACGGCGGGCGAGTCGGTCTGCTGGGGCAGCGCCGTCGCATCCAGGATGGCGAAAGGAATCAGGCCCTTGACCTGGTCGAGAGGCACCACTTCCTGGTTCTTCTTGTCCTCGACTTGGACCAGCCACCAGCCGCCCTGGAACTGGAACGGCGCGGTCGTTTGGCCGACCGCCGTGGTCTTGATGTTGTTGATCAGCGGCGCCAGCGTGACGTTCTTCGAGGCGTCCAGCGGCACCCACTGCGGGAACTCGCCGTTGGGCAACTGCTTGTTGAGCGAACGCGAGAGGAAGGCATCGAACTTCTGCCCGCCCTTGATCTGCTGTGAGACCTGCTGCGCCTCCGACTGCGTCGCCAGTGCGATGACCCGGATGCGGGCGCGGTCGGGCTTGGTGAACTGGTCCGCCTTGTGCAGATCATAGTACGACTGGATCTGGGCAGCGCTGGGCGCGGGCGTCCCCTTGGTCAGCAGCTTGATCTGCGCGAGCTGCGGCTTGATCTGCAGGTCTTTGACGTCCTGGGGCGTGAGGCCGTTCTCCGTCAGGCGGTCCTCAAACGGCTTGATGTTTGCGGCGTCTTGGACCAGTTTCAGGTTGGCGTACTGGGCGTCCACTTCGGCGTCGGTGGGCGCGACGTTCTGCTGCTGGGCCAGCCCGATGAAGCACAGGCCGGTGATGACCTGCTGTAGCACCGCACGACCGGCAGGCAGGTTCCCGGTCGGACTCTGCGGGTTCGGCGCGTAGTTCTGGAGCTGGGCGAAGAATTCGGACTGCGTGACCGAGGCCTGATCGACCGTCGCCACGTTGTCCGAAGCATTGAGGGGAGTCACGGCGCCCGAGCCGTCGTCGTGTTTGCCGCAGCCCGTCAGCGGCAGGGCGAGGACGGCGAAAGAGGTCAGCAGGGCCGCGCCGCGCCTTGTGAGTCGCATAATCGTTTTCGTTTCTCCTTTGATGTCGAGAATGGTCACTTCCCAGGGGGCATCAGCCCGACAGTGTTGTCCGTCGTGGTCAGCGGGCCGGCTGTCGCCCGCGCAGGCCGAGTATCATCGCGACCTCACCGTGTCCCAGCCCCGTCCGCCGGACGATCTCGGCGATGTCCGTGATCCCTGCATCCGCCAGCGCGTAAACGGGGGCGTACCGTTGCTCATGCGCGGCCAGTTGTGGGGTGGCTTCTCGGACCTCCGGTCCAACGCCCTCGGGTGCGGGGGCGTCGGCGCCCCAACCTGTGACGGGCGTGTCGGAGTCGCTCGACCGCCGGGCCGCGTCCGTCATCCGCCGCTCCGCCGCCGCCACACGCCGCTCCACGTCCGTGGCCCGGCGTTCCAGGTCGGCGATCAACGTCTGGACCGCCTCCTGCAGCCGCTCCCACTCTGCGATGGCGGGGCCCGACATCTGTTCCGCGCGCTGGGCGAGGTCGCGCCGGGCGGCCCACCACACGTAGATCGTGAAGCCGAGCACCAGAAACTGTGCCAGATACTGGGCCAGACTCATCGCGCATCCCCCATGCCGCTGCGGACGCTGATGCTCAGCGCCGGACCGCCTGCAGCATCTTGCCCGTGGAACGCTGCCTGCCGAGCACGACAGTCACGGGAGCGCCCCGCGCCCCACTTCTGGCGGCCTCGGGCCGTATCAAAATCTGAAGCGTCGTCCCATCCGGTCCGAGCGACAATCGGTGGGTCGCGCCGATCGGCACATGCGGGAATACTCCGATCAGGGCCACATCTGTTTCGGTGACCCCTGCCGCTGATGCCAGCAGCCGCCTTTCCGGCGCGAACGCCTCCGCTGCGGACACTCCCGACGGAGCCGACAGACGACGGCAGACGAGTGGCACACGCAGCATCGGGGCGAGGCCGCTCTGCGTCCGGGCCGGAGCGAGCCGCCACACTGTCTTCGACTCGCGCTTCGGCGTCGCCGCGCGGACGATGGGCAGAGCACGCACCGGCGGGGGGCCGATGGGGTCGACTGATTCGGGTACCGGCGCCTGCTCAATCCTCATGGGGACGTTGAAAATCCTCGGCATATTCGAGGCGTCACATACCGGCAAACGGGCATGAACGGCGGCTCCTTCCAAGCAAAACGGCACGGCGGAGACCGGTGCGTCGCCGGTTTTCAGCGCCCGGTCCGCGCCGATCACCGTTGCGACGCCGGCTAAATTGATCCCCCCACCCCCCGCAGGCGCCGATGCCTGCGTCAGTTCACGGATGACAGCGGATGGGTGACACTCGGTCTGCCGCGTCCCCGAATGGGCTTCGACGATCTCCAGGACATTTGGCTGTCGCACACGGACGGTGAGACTGGTCGCGGCGTCCGACAGGGAGTGTACCGCCACACGGCCTGACAGCCGCCCCAAGGCGCGGCGCACCTGCTCCCACACGCGATCCTTTGGGTCGGCCGTCATAGTCTTCACCCGAGCGGCGTTTCCGGCACGTCCTCCCAGAGCATTCGGATCGCCGTTTCGACGCGGGTCAGCGGCTCCAGCACGTCCATCGTCCGGCTCAGTTCGGCCAGTGCGCGGGTGAGTTCGCCCCGCCGCGCCGCCTCAGGCCCCGTCTTCACGCGCACCGGCGAGCCGCTGTCGCTGAGCTGCAGCAGGAACTCGCCCTCGCCGACGTCCTGCTCCGCGCCGGCCTCTTTGAGCGGCGCGACCCGTGTCGGGACGACCGTCGCGGCTTTCTTCCCCGCCGCCTGAAGCAGCGGCAGCAGCGCCGAGTCCGACAGGAGGAACAGGTCGGGCTTTTGTTCGAGCCGTCCGATCAGGTTCGCCACGATCACGTCGCCGTGGATGTACTTTTCGAGGACGTCGCCGTAGAGCACCCGCTGCAGTTTGGTCGCCCGCACCGGCTCCGTGTAGCGGAACTCCTGGGGCAGGCCGGAGGCGTCCGTCACCATCGCCGCGCCCATGAACACCTGCTCCGCCACCGCCAGCGAGAGGACATAACCCACGCTTGTTTTCGCCGTCGCCATTCTTCCCTACTGTCGCCTGTTCTCCGGCGGTTCCCGACTAGTGTACAAAAAACTTCCCCGGTTGTCAAGTCTGGCCGAGCTTTCCCAGCGGACCAGGGAACTTTCAGCACGCCCAGACTGTCATTACAGATTGAAACGCCGCACGGCGGCAAAGATGTTGGACAGAAAGCAACGAGATGAGAAGAACGAAGTACACACGCAGCCCGCTGGTCGGCGTGGCGCTGGCTGTGGCGATGATCGCAGGTCTGGCATTCACCCTGTTTGGCGGGCCGGGCCGCAGCGCGCCTGCGACTCAGGCCCTGACCGCCCCGCCCCCGTCGGGCCGCCAGGAGGCCACGTTTGCCGCCGGCTGTTTCTGGAGCATGGAGGCCATTTTCAAGCAGCTCAAGGGCGTCGACGCGGTCCTGCCAGGCTATGCCGGCGGCGCCACGCCCCACCCGAGCTATGATCAGGTCGAGGAGGGCAACACGGGGTATGCCGAGTCGCTGAACATCATCTACGACCCGAAAGTGATCTCCTACCGACAGCTTCTGCAGGTGCTGCTGATCGCCCGCAACCCGACCACGCTCAACAGCCAGGGGCCGGACGAGGGGACGCAGTACCGGAGCGTGATCTTCTACCGCACGCCGGCCCAGAAGGAGGCCGCGCGGCAGGCTATCGCCGAGGTCAACGCCTCCCACGTGTGGCAGGCGCCCATCGTGACCGCCGTCGCCCCGTTCACGACCTTCTACCGCGCCGAGGATTATCACCTCGACTACTACAACCTTCACCCGAACCAGCCCTACTGCGCGGGCGTCATCGCGCCCGAGATCGCGGAGTTCCGGGCCAAGTTCAAGTCGCTGCTGAAGTCGTAACGACAGGTTCGGCGTTGATAGTGTCAGGCTCAGGCCGGGCGTCCCCGAGACGCCCGGCCTGTTGTTTTGTTGACAAACAGGCGAGGAGGAGGTACACTTCCCGAACCAACTTTGTCGGAAGGGACGCGGCCCGAGGGCAGACCATGATCATCATACTCTCGTCAGTGGCGACGAAGGAGAACCTAGCGCACGTGACCAACATGCTGGAGGAGCGCGGCTATGCCGTCCACGTCTCGGAAGGGGTCGGCAACACCATCGTCGGCGCCGTCGGCGTCCCCGCAGACATGACACAGAAGGCGGCCGTGATGGAGCAGTTCGAGGCCCTGAGCTTCGTGGACAAAGTCGTCCCCGTCTCCAAGCCCTACAAAGTGGTCAACAAAGCGTTCCAGAGCGAGCCGACGATCATCAACGTCCGCGGCGTCAAGATCGGCGACCCGGCCCATGTCGTCATGATGGCCGGCCCTTGCACCGTCGAGACCTGGGAGCAGCTCATGGACGCCGCGCGCGCCGTGAAGGGCGCGGGCGCCCAGATCCTGCGCGGCGGCGCTTACAAGCCGTCCACGTCGCCTTATTCTTTCCATGGACACGGCGAGCCGGCGCTGAAGATGCTCGCGGCGGCCCGTGACGAACTCGGCATGCCCGTCATCACCGAAGTGATGGACGTCCGCGACGTCGACCTGGTCTGTCAGTACGCCGACATTTTGCAGATCGGCACGCGCAACGCCGCCAACTTCACGCTGCTCACCGAGGTCGGCAAGACTCAGACCCCCGTCATGCTCAAGCGCGGCATGGCCATGACCATCGAGGAATGGCTCCAGGCCGCCGAGTACATCGCCAGCCAGGGCAACAAGAACATCATGCTCTGCGAGCGCGGCATCCGCACGTTCGAGACCTACACGCGCAACACGTTCGACATCAACGCCATCGCCGCCATCAAAGAACTGTCGCACCTGCCGGTCGTGGCCGACCCGTCCCACGCCACGGGCCGCAGCAGCCTGGTCAACGCCGTTTCCCGCGCCGCCGTGGCCGCCGGCGCCGACGCCCTCATCGTGGAGGTCCATCCCAACCCCGAAAAGGCGCTCAAAGACGGCGCCCAGTCGCTGCTGCCCGCCGCCTTTGCCAAGCTCATGCACGACTTGGCCCCCATCGCCGCCGCCGTTGGTCGCCGCTTATGAAAGCCGCCGCCTTTCTATGACGGACGACCCAGCCTCCCTGCGCCCGTTCAACACCGTCGCCATCCTCGGCGTCGGATTGATCGGCGGCTCGCTCGGCCAAGTTCTGAAAGCGCGCCGCCTCGCCCTGCGCGTCGTCGGCATCGGACGCAGCCCTGAGCGTCTTGACCAGGCCGTCGCCCTGGGGGCGATTGACCAGGGCTTTCTGGACCTCCGCGCGGGTCTCGCCGGCGCCGACCTGGTCGTGCTCGGCACCGCCGTCAGCCACATCCTGGAAGTGCTGCCCGCCGTCCTCCGGCTTGCCCCGCCGGGCGCGGTGGTCACCGATGTCGGCAGCACCAAGACGGAGATCGTCCGCCGCGCCGACGGCGCCCCGCTGTTCGTCGGCAGTCACCCGATGGCCGGCTCCGAGCGGACGGGTGTAGAAGCCGCCACTCCACTGCTCTTTCAGGACGCGACCTGGGCCTTGACTCCGGTCGCTTCCACCGATCCCGGCGCGCTCCGCCGCCTTCAGCGGTTCGCCCAGGAGCTCGGCGCCCGCACCCTCGTGCTTTCGCCCGAAGACCACGATGCGATGGTCGCCGTCACCAGCCACCTGCCGCACGTCCTGTCCGCCGCCTTGATGCGTCAGGCCGCTGACGCCCGCCTCCTGCACCCTGAGACTGCACGCCTCGCCGCCGGCTCTTTCGCCGATTTGACCCGCATCGCCGCGTCCTCGCCTGAAATCTGGCGCGACGTTTGCCTGTCCAACCGTGACGCGGTCCTGGACGCCCTCCGCCACTATCGTCATCAGCTTGATGGTCTCGAAGCCGCCGTGGCCGACCGCGATGCCACAGGCATCGAATCCTTTTTCGCCACAGCCGCCGCCGCCAAGCACGACTGGAACTCCTTATGATTTCTCCGATAC
>CAXUCQ010000003.1:8573-10624 GCA_964249295.1 uncultured Armatimonadales bacterium
CCTTCTACACGTTTTTTTTAGTCCAATACAAAATGGGCGTGGGTTGCTGCCCCCCCCGCCGCCACACCGCTGATTTTCAGGGAACCTAGGGCGTTTTTACAGTCTCTGCAAACCAAGAACTGGCTTGGGGTTGGATTCTTGACATCCGTTCCTTGACAACGTCATCGGCTCCGGGACCATCCTTGATCTGAACATCCTGGGGGCGAACGGCTGCGCCCGTCTCGGCATCCACCAGCGCCAGCTTCACGGCATGGCCTGAGCGCGTGTCGATGAACTTGAGCGGGGGGCCGCTCAGTCCTGGGAGATTCCACTTGTCGCCCACCTCGATCATCGCCATCAGCACAAGGCCGATGTCGCGGCCCTTCGGAGTAACAAGGTACTCATACCGATCCGGGCGCGACTGGTAGAGTCGCCGCTGTACCAGCCCGTTTCGCTCCAGCACCTTGAGGCGGTCCGACAGGGTGGCGTTCGTTATTCCGGTGGACTGGCGGAGCTCGTCGTAGCGGCTCAGCCCGAGCATCAGGTCGCGCACGATCAGCGTCCCCCAGCGATCACCCAGCGCGCCGATCACGTCGGCGACCGGACACGTCATTCCCTCGAAACCTTTGGATTGCATCGTCTTTCTTCCGCTTTATCTTCCTTCTGCGCTTAAGTTTATTCCCACAACGGCGTCATTCACCGAACAGTTTGCGAAATAAATTCAGGCTTGACAAAAGCCACAATGACTCTTATAATAGAAGTAACTAGATACAATGTCCGCAGAGATGATCATCTCACTGATCGTAGGGGGCGATCAGGACACGGGCCGTCGTAAAAACACCTGAAGTTGCAACCGCTTCGCGGCCACCGGTAAGGCACCCCAGCATCCATGCGGGGTGATTTACCATAAGGGATGCACACCATGAACAATGATCCGCAGCGCCTCAGCCGGCGTACATTCCTAGAGAGCGCCGCCGCCGCGACGACCGCGACGCTCGGCGTCGCCACGGAGTTGTGGCTGTCGCCTGGCCGCGCACAGGCAGCGGGAACACCTCAGGGCCAGACCGGGTCGAGCAAGACGCCGGTGCAGGCAGACAGTCCGCTTGTGACCCACCATACAGTCGTCCTCAGCGGGATGCGGCAGCATTATGTCATGGCCGGGTCCGGGGAGCCAGTGGTGTTGCTGCACGGCTTCCCAGAGACCTGGTACGCTTGGCGCAAAATCATCCCCGCCTTGTCTCAGCATTACACAGTCGTCGCCCCAGACCTACGCGGTTGCGGTGACTCGGACCGACCGGAGGAAGGCTATGACAAGCGCACGGTCGCCGAAGACGTCCATCAGCTCGTCCGGCATTTGAATCTCGGCCCGATCAACTTGGTCAGCCACGACGTTGGGATGATGGTCGGTTACGCCTACGCCGCCGCGTACCCTACGGAGGTCCGTCGGCTTGTGCTGATCGAAGCGGCACTCCCCGGTCTCGGGCTTGAAAAGTTATACGACGCGGATAAGTACCCACGGATGTACCACTTGGGGCTGTGTGACGCGCCGAACGGACTGGCCGAGGCGCTGGTCACAGGCCGAGAGGCGGTGTTCGTTGCACACTTCATGCGGCAGCAGACTTATGATCCGACGGGACCGGACCAGGATGCATTGGACGAATACGCCCGCCGGCTTGCGGCACCAGGCGCACTTCGCGGCGGCTTCGAGTATTTTCGGGCGCACAAAATCGACGCGGCGCATAACCTCGAGAACGCCAAGACCAAACTGCCGATGCCGGTCCTCACCGTGGGCGGCACGGCGAGCTTTGGGGCCGACCTCGCGCCGGAGGTTCGCCCGCTCGTTGAGAATCTGCAAAGTGTGATGATCGAGGACTGCGGCCACTACGTCGCCGAGGAGAAGCCGGAGCGAGTGATCGAGGAGTTGCTGAACTTTTTCCAGAAGGGGATGAACCATGCCGCCGTTTGACTGCGGAATCGCCCCGTCCGGCGACGGGCGTCGGCTCGATGCGAGCGACGGGCCGAGACGCGAGGAGGCAGGCGATGTTTGAGAGTCTGCTGGGCGGAAAAGAGCC
>CAXUCQ010000003.1:10634-11142 GCA_964249295.1 uncultured Armatimonadales bacterium
GCAAAGCGTCGGCCAGCCGCTGCCGCGCGTCGAAAGGAGGATGAAGGTCACATGCCAGGCGCGCTTAACGGACGAGCACCGGCCCGACGGCCTCGTACACGGCGTCGTGATCGGCAGCGCGGTCGCCCGCGGCCGCGTGGCGGCGGTGGACGCCGCCGAAGCCGAGGCGCTGCCCGGCGTCATCGCGGTGATCACGCCCGCGAACGCGCCCAGGCTGAAGCCGCTGCCCGACAAGGTGCAGGGAATCCAGTATTCGGGCGAAGGCGGCCTGATCGAGATGCTGCTGCCGATGCAGGACGACCGCATCCATTATGCCGGGCAGGCGATCGTCCTGGTCGTCGCCGAGACGTTCGAGCAGGCGACCTACGCGGCGACGCGCGTGCGGGTCAGCTACGCGGAGGAGACGCCTGAGCTCGATCTGGACACGGCCACGCGGCGTTCCAAGCCCGAAAGCTACTGCGGGATGGAGCCGCTGCAGCTCTCCAACGGCCAGCCGGACGAGGTCTAC
>CAXUCQ010000003.1:11152-14004 GCA_964249295.1 uncultured Armatimonadales bacterium
GTCTACGAAGCGGCGGACGTCCGCCTGGAACGCGAGTACGAGACCCCCGTCCACGCGCACTGCGCGATCGAGACGCTGTCCACCGTCGCGGCCTGGGAGAAGCGCGACGGCAAGGACTTCCTGACCATCCACGACACCACGCGCGTCATCAAGACGGCGACCAAGGTGCTGGCCCACTGCCTCGATCTGCCCGAGGCCAACCTCCGCCTCCGCGTCAAGTTCCTCGGCGGCTCCTACGGCTCCAAGGCCTGGATGTTCGGCAACGTGCTGCTCGTCGCTGCGTCCGCCAGGGCGATCGGACGGCCGCTCAAGGTGGAATGGAGCCGGCAGCAGATGTTCGAGGTCAACGGCTACCGTCCGGCCACCCGCCAGACGATTCGCATCGCGTCGACCCGCGACGGCGACATCACCTCGTTGCGCCACGACGCGGTGACGCCCACCTCCGATGTCAGTGGCTATCCCGAGCCGGTGACCGGCATGACGATGATGATGTATGACGTGCCGAACCTCGCCATCTCGCAGGAGATTCGGCACCTCAACCTGCCGACGCCGTCGCCGATGCGCGGCGTGGGCGTGCTCGCGGGCGGCTGGGCGCTCGAAACCGCGATGGACGAGCTCGCGCACGAGATGGGCGTCGATCCGGTCGATCTCAGGATGCGCAACGACGCGAAGAAGGGGCCGCTCTCCGGCAACCCCTTCTCGTCCAAGCATCTCGATCAGTGCTTCGTCCGCGGCCGCGAGTTGATCGGCTGGGACCGCCGCCCGGCCCGGCCCGGCGCGCTGCGCGAGGGGCGCTGGGCGACCGGGCTGGGCGTCGCGGCGAGCACGCTGCCCGCCGTCCTCGACCAGGCCTCCGCCTGCGCGACCCTGTCCGCCGACGGGACCGCGCTCGTGACCAGCGCCACCCACGAGATCGGCAACGGCGCCTACACGGTCTTCCGGCAGATCGCCGCGGACGCCCTGTCGATGCCGGTCGGCGACGTGCGGTTCGATCTGGGCGACTCGGCGTTCCCCGACGCGCCCATCACCGCCGGCTCCCGCACCACGGCCAGCGTCGGGGCCGCCGTGCTGGACGCGGGCCGCAAATTGATCGCCGACCTGAAGGATCTCGCGCGCCACGCCAGCGATGGGCCGCTGTCCGGGGCCGCGCCCGGCGACATCGTCACGGGTGAGGGCCGCCTCGCGCTCAAATCCGACCCCGGCGCCGGCGAGTCGTATCGCGCGGTCCTGCGCCGGGCGGGCAAGGACCAACTCGTGGCGGAAGGCTCGTTCACCCCCGCATCCAAAAAGAAGTTTTCGGTCGCCAGCCTGACAAAGCAGTACGAGATGCACTCGTTCGGCGCGATCTTCGCCGAGGTGCGCGTCGACGTCGAAACCGGCGTGATTCGGGTGCCGCGTCTGGTCGGCGTCTTCGACGTCGGGCGCGTGATCAACCCGCGCACCGCCTGCTCGCAGCTCCGCGGCGCGATGATCGCGGGCCTGGGCGGCGCGCTGACCGAGGAAGGGTATTTCGATCCCAACAACGGTCGCGCCGTGGTCCGCAACCTCGCCGATTATCACATACCGAGCTGCGCGGACACGCCGGAAATCACGGTCGAAACGCTCGGCATCCCCGACCCGCACATGGGCGAGCTGGGGGCGCGCGGGTTCGGCGAGATGGGCACCAACAACATGCCCGCCGCGATCGGCAACGCGCTGTTCAACGCCACCGGCAGGCGCCTGCGCGGCCTGCCGCTCACCCCCGACCGCGTCATGGAGGCCCTGCGATGAATCCCTTTCTTTACCAGCCCGCGAGTGACGTCGCCGACGCCGTGGCGCTCGCCGGGCGTTCGGAGAACGCGCAGTTCATCGCGGGCGGCACCAGCCAGGTCGACTTGATGAAGGAAGGGGTCCAGCGCCCCGCCGTGCTGGTCGACATCTCGCGCATCGGCCTGGACGAGATCACCCCTACCGAGTCGGGCGGCCTGTGCATCGGCGCCAACGTCCGAAACTCGACCGCCTCCGACGACCCCGCCATCCGCGGACGGTACGCCGCGGTCGCCGAGGCGCTGCACGCGGGCGCGTCGCAGCAGATCCGCAACATGGCGTCGATGGCCGGCAACCTCCTCCAGCGCACGCGCTGCCCATACCTCCGCGACCCCGCGCAGCCCTGCAACAAGCGCGACCCCGGCACGGGCTGCGCCGCGGTGCGCGGGTTCAATCGCATGCACGCCGTCTTCGGCCAGACCGACGAGGGTTCCGACAGCCCGCGCACCTGCATCGCCGTCCACCCGGCCGACATGGCGGTGGCGAGGGCGGCGCACGCGGCGGTGAGCGTGGTCGAGGGCCGGGACGGCGAGCGCCGGAGCGCGTGCGAGGACCTGCACCGCCTGCCCGGCGACGATCCGGCGCGCGACACCAGCCTGCGTGCCGACGACCTGATCGTCGCGATCGAGCTGCCGCCGTTCAGCGGCCGCTCGCACTATCTGAAGGTCCGCGACCGCGCCTCCTACGCCTACGCGCTCGTGTCCTGCGCGGTCGCGGTCGAGATGGACGGCGACCGGATCGCGCGCGCGCGGATCGCGCTGGGCAGCGTCGCGCACAAGCCGTGGCGGCTGCCCGCCGCCGAGGTCCTGCTGGAAGGCGAGCGGCCGAGCGAGGAGCTGTTCCGCCGCGCCGCCGAAGTCGGGCTGGAGGGCGCGCGCACCTATTCCATGAACAATTACAAGCCCGAGCTCGCCCGCGTGCTGGTCGCGCGCGGCTTGTCGGAGACGACCGGCCTCGCGCCGCTGCAAGGCCTGGCCGGCACCGCCTTCGCCGCCAGCGTCGGCGGCGTCGCCGGTGTGCGGGAGGACGCATGAACCCGGCAGACC
>CAXUCQ010000003.1:14036-15572 GCA_964249295.1 uncultured Armatimonadales bacterium
TCCGCGACGCGTTCGACGCCTGGGCGGCCGGGCGCGGCAGCGTGTTCGATCTGTTGGCCGACGACGCGGTCTGGACGATCCCCGGCTCCACCCCAGGCGCGGGCGAGTGGCGCGGACGGCAAGCCTATGTCGAAGCGGCGGTCACGCCACTCTTCGACCGGCTCGCCGCACCCGCCCGGCCGGAGCTGACCGGCCTCTGGGCGGATGGGGACCAGGTGATCGTCCGCTGGCGGCAGGACACGCCGCTCAAGGCCGGCGGCTCGTACCGCAACGAGTATGCCTGGTTCTTCACGGTGCGGGATGGGAAGGTAACGGCCGTCACAGCCTTCCTCGACCTGCCTGCCTATGCCGCAGCAACGGGAGGTGAGACTTGACCCTGAAGAAACGCGCACTTAAACTGTTCCATCTGGGCGAGGGGCCGCCCGATCAGTCGAATCGCTTTTCCGCCATCGGGCGCGATCTGCCGCGCGTCGACGGCCGCGCCAAAGTGACGGGGGCGGCGACCTATGCCGCCGAGTGGCCGGTCGAAGGTCTCGTCCACGGCGCGGTGGTCGACAGCGCGGTCGCATGCGGCACGATCCGCAGGGTCGACGCCTCCGCCGCGCTCGCCGCCCCCGGCGTGATCGCGGTCGTGACGCACGAGAACGCGCCTCGGCTGGCGAGCTATCCTGAGAAGGGCGCGGGTTTCCCGCTCACCGGAGAGGGCGGGCTGGGTGAGGCGCGTCAGCCCTTGCAGGACCCGACGATCTACTACGGCGCGCAGTCGATCGCGGTCGTGGTCGCCGAGACGTCCGAGCAGGCCCGCTACGCCGCCACGCTGGTACGGGTGGATTATGACGCGCAGGCACCCGAACTCGACATGGACACGGCGAAGTGGACGACGAAGCCCAAAGAGTTCTCCGGCGGCGAGGCGCTGCAGCGCGGCGACGCGTCGGTCGAGGCGGCACTTAAAAGCGCGCCCGTCCGCCTCGAACGCGAGTACGAGAACCCCGTCTATCACCATAACCCAATCGAAATCCTGGCCAGCATCGCCTCCTGGGAGGAACGCGACGGCGTGGACCATCTGATGCTCTACGACACCACGCGGTCGGTGGACATGCTGCGCGACGTGTTCTGCCACTCGTTCGGCATGAAGCCCGGACAGGTCCACATCGTATCGAAGTTCATCGGCGGCGCGTTTGGGTCCAAGGCTTGGACCTACCACAACCCGCTGCTTGTGGCGCTCGCCGCCAAGGCCGCAGGCCGGCCCCTGCGGCTGGAATGGAGGCGTCAGCAGGTCTGGTCGATCGGCGGCCACCGGCCCGCCCAGCGTCATCGGCTGCGGATCGGCGCCGAGCCGGACGGGCGGATGCGGGCGCTCCACCACTGGACGCGTCAGCACAGCTCGATGGTCAGCGGCTACACCGAATACGGCTCGCGCATGACCAAGATGATGTACGACGTACCCGAACTGGGCTTCACCAACGAGCTCGCGCACTTGAACCTGCCGAGTCCCAGCGTGATGCGCGGACCGGGCTTCCTGACCGGGGGATGGGC
>CAXUCQ010000003.1:15582-24904 GCA_964249295.1 uncultured Armatimonadales bacterium
GCACTGGAGACCGCGCTGGACGAACTGGCGGGTGAGCTCGGCGTCGATCCGATCGAGCTGCGCCTGCGCAACTACGCCGACATCGACCCGGACAGCGGTCTGCCCTTTTCGAACAAGCACCTGCGCGACTGCTACGCGCGCGGCAAGGAGCGGTTCGGCTGGGGTGAACGGCCCGAAAGGCCGGGCACCCGGCGTGTCGGGCGCGACCTGATCGGCTACGGCGTGTCGAGCGCGATGCACCCCGCGGCGCAGCAGGAGGCGTCCGCGGCGGTGACCATCCACGCCGACGGCACCGCCTCGGCCCGGAGCGCCACGCACGAACTCGGCAACGGGGCGTACACCATCTTCCGCCAGATCGCCGCCGACGGCGTCGCGCTGCCGGTCGAGCGGGTGACGTTCGACCTCGGCGACACGGCCTTCCCCAAAGCTCCGCCGACCCACGGGTCGCTTACCACCGCCACCGTCGGCCCCGCCGTCCTCGATGCCGCGACCGACGCGGTCGCCAAGTTGAAGGAACTGGCGCGCATGGACAAGGCGTCCCCGCTGCATGGCGCAAGAGCGGAGCGGATCGATGCCGGCGCGGGCCGCCTGCACTTGTCCGACGACCCCGCGACCGGAGAGGACTACGGCGCCGTCCTCGTCCGCGCGGGCCTGCGCGAAGTCACCGGCACGTCCGACGTCAAGCCAGGGCTGGAGCGGAAGCGCTATGCGTTTTATTCGTTCGGCGCGGTTTTTGCGGAGGTGCGGGTCGACGCCGAGACCGGCGTGGTCCGCGTGGCCCGGCTGTGCGGGGTTTATGACTGCGGCCGGTTGATCAATCCCCGGACCGCGCGGTCGCAGCTGATGGGCGGGATGATCTTCGGACTCGGCGCGGCGCTGACCGAAGAAACGATCTTCGATCCCGTGAACGGCCTGCCGGTGACACGCAATCTGGCCGATTACCACATCCCCGCCTGCGCCGATACGCCCGAGATCGCGATCGAGGTGCTGAACATCCCGGACCCGCACATCGGCGAGCTTGGCGCGCACGGCGTGGGCGAGATGGGGACCAACGGCGTCCCGCCCGCGATCGGCAACGCCATCTTCAACGCGACGGGCCGCCGGCTCCGCTCGCTCCCTTACACTCCCGACAAGCTAATCGAGGCACATCGTCATGGATGAACTACAGACCCTCACTCTCAACGTCAACGGCCAGGAACACCACCTGCGCCCCGACCCGCGCACGACCGTGCTCGACGCGCTGCGCGAACAGATCGGGCTGACCGGCACCAAAAAGGGCTGCGATCACGGGCAGTGCGGCGCCTGCACCGTCCACCTGGACGGCGAGCGGGCGCTGTCCTGCCTCATGCTGGCCGTCATGCATCAGGAAAGCGCGATCACCACGATCGAGGGGCTGGCGGAGGGCGAGGCGCTCCACCCGATGCAGCAGGCCTTCATCGACCATGACGCATTCCAGTGCGGCTACTGCACGTCCGGGCAGATCATGTCTGCGGTCGCCTGCGTGGCGGAGGGACACGCAGGCTCCGCCCAGGAGATCCAGGAGTTCATGAGCGGCAACCTGTGCCGCTGCGCCGCCTACCCCAACATCATCGCCGCCGTTCAGCAGGTGCAGCGAGCCGGATCGGCGAGTCCTTCGACCGCAGTTTCGGAGCGGGCGGAGTAGCACGCATCCACGCCTGCGGCACCCGGCGACGCTTTGGGGCGCACTTGAGCGCGAGGCGGGAAACACTCTTTACCACAAGGAACAACCACCATGGAAAAACCGCTCCGGGTAGGAATCATCGGCGCCAGCGCCGAACGCGGCTGGGCCAAGGAGTCGCACGTCCCTGCGGTTCAGAAGGCAGCGGGGCTGGAACTCACGGCCGTGGCGACCGGCAGCCAGCCGTCGGCGGATGCCGCGGCCAAGGCTTTCGGCGCGAAAGCAGGTTACGGGAACGCGGAGGATTTGATTCGAGATCCCGAGGTCGACATCGTGACGGTGGCCGTCAAGGTGCCTGACCACAAGACACTGGTTCTTGACGCGCTCGCGTCGGGCAAGCATGTCTACTGCGAGTGGCCGCTGGGCCGCGACCTCGCCGAGAGCGAAGAGCTGGCTGCTGCAGCACGTGCCAGCGGGGTTCATGCCGCCATAGGTCTTCAGGCTCGTCCGGGGCCGGTCGCGCGCCGGGCGAGGGAGTTGATCGTCGGCGGCGCGATCGGCCGGGTTCTCAGCGCGCGGATTTATTCGGGCACGATCGCGTTCGGGCGCAAAATGGGAACGGCGGATGCCTACCTGGACGACGCCGGCAACGGGGCCACGCTCGTCACGATTCACGGAGGTCACGCGCTGGATCTCGCCTGTGCGATTCTCGGCGGCTTTGCGGACGTTGCCGCGCTCTTGACCACTCAATACCCGGAGATTGAAGTCGGCGATGAAGGCAAGCGGCAGGCGCGCACAATCCCGGACCATATGCTCGTGCAGGCGCGGCTGACGAGTGGCGGAGCCTTGTCGGTGGAGGTGGCGGGCGGGCGCCCAGCCGATGACACGCCCTTTTACCTGAACGTGACCGGCGAGGACGGCACACTCTCTGTGGAAGGCGGCGCGCCACGCGGGTTTCAATCGGGCCGCTTACGCCTCGCGCTGAATGGCGAACAGCAGCCCATTGATGCAGGAGAGGCCGCTTTGATTCCTGACGCCGCCGCCAACGTGTACGAGGTGTACGTCGCCTTGCGCGACGACATCCTCCGTGGCACGGCAACGACGCCTGATTTTGAACACGCAGTGCGCTTGGCGCGGCTGGTTACGGACGTGTGCGCCTCCGGGCAGACCGGCGCGAGGAAGGCTGCCGCTGAGTGGCCGACACAGTAGCGACTGCTGAACAGGATTCTCGACTACTCCAACAATGAACACCAGCGACCGCGACTACCCCACAACTGCGCTGCTCGCAGAAAAACTGCTCACCGACCGGGACATCCGGGATGCTGAACTTGAGAGGGCGCGACACGCATTGGCCTACCTAAAGAGGAAAATCGGCAACGAGGCCATGCGAGAGTGGCTCAACGATGATCTGGCGGAGATGACGATCCGAGTGCGGGACTGGGTTGGAGCGTCGGGAGGAGCATAGCAGAGCGATACGGTAGAACTGATCGTGCCGGGTCCGCGTGCAGATCGCTTCCACGAGTGGTACACGCAGGCAATCGCCAGATCCAAAGAAGTGGAACTGCGCGCGGGTCACCCGGAGCACTTCGTCCTACACCCGCACGCGGATGCTGTCGAAGTCGTAGAGAACATCGGCGAAACAGATCTGCCGTGGCGGATCTTTGACCACTCGCTCCCGGAGAACGGCGCTTTTCCGGGGCCATGGAGTCCCGACTACCCTGTACGCTTCGGCGCAGAGATCCTCGATGCGGGTGGAGTGCGCGTTGGGTTTACCATGCACCAGGGTCAGGACGCGACCGATGGTCTGCATCTGAAGTTGACCACCTACCTGCCGTCCGCTGCGCCCCGCCACGTCGTACAGCGACATCTGCGCCATTTTGCGATTGAGTTCAGGAACTGGACGCGGGTGGCATGGTTGGACGCAGCTCCCGCGGATCATACAAATTAGCTGCCCATCCGGACACTTAAGTTGCGGCCACCGTCAGGAACTCTTTCGCCCCTTCAAACCGCTGGCAGGTGTCCGTCTCGACTCTCTCCCAGACCTGCGGCGTCAGGCTCAGCCACTGCTGCACCTCGGGTGACAGGGCCGGCACCTGCGTGTCGCCGCCGGACCCCAAGCCGAGCTTGCGCGCGACCATGTCCGCCGCCTGCACCACGGCGGTGATCTCGAAGTGCTCCTTGGAGAACGCCGGCTGGTGGTGCAGCATGATCATCGACGTGAGGGACGGCGGCAGGTTCCACTTCTCGGCGATGCGTTTGCCGACGAGCGCGTGGCCGACCCCGAGCGCGGTCTTCTCGGCGTCCCAGATCGATATCTTCGCCGCCGCCGCCAGTTTCAGCGCGATGGCATACTGATCCGGGAAAAACTGGTCCAGGAACAGCTTCCCGATGTCGTGCAGCAGGCCGCCCACGAAGACTTCTTCCACGGCCTTGGGCGGGATGTTTTTGCGGCGGGCGAGTTCCCCCGCCGCCACCGCCACGCCCAGCGAATGCGCCCAGAACTTGTCCCGATCCATGGCGGTCTGCTGCCCGTGCGGGTCGAAGGCGCTGAAAACGCCGAGCGACGTGGTCAGGTTGCGCACCGTGTTGAAACCGAGGATCACGACCGCATGGGTGACGGTCGAGATTCGGCGCGGGAAGCCGTAATACGAGGAGTTCACCAGGCGCAGGACTTTCGACGTCAGGGCCGGGTCGCCGGCGATGAGGCGGTTCAGGTCCGCAGCGGACGTCGTCGGATCGTTGATCGTCTGCATCACCCGCATCACCACGGCGGGCAGCGGCGGCAGGTCCTGCAGCTCATCCTCGATGATGCGCAGCAGGCGCTCTTGCTTGAGTTTCGTATCGACGGTTGACGGCACAGCGAGACCTCATACCCTGATGGAGCGAGTGAACTGAGGTCATTATCGGAGCCGGGCAGAGGAAACTTTAGCAGGTAAGAGCAGATGAGACAGGGTCAGCGCACAAGAGACAGCACCGCTTTGAACTCCGGCGTTCCGGCGGCGCCCAACAGCTCGTAGACCGCGCCCTCCGCCGCGCAGGGCAGGACGGCGCTGTCGCGGATGCGCTCCATGCCGAGCTTGTGCTTCTCCAGAGACCGCGCAGAGACCGCATCCGCCGCCACATGGACCTGAAAGCCTTGCATCGCCAGATCCAGCGCCGTCTGCGCGACGCAGATGTGCGTCTCCAGCCCGCACAGCACGACCTGAGAGCGGCCCGTTCCTCGGAGCAACCCCATGAACTCCGAACTGCCTGCACACGAGAACGAAAGCTTATCCACAGGCAGAGGCCCGCCTGTGGGCAGAGCGGCGGCGATGTCCCCGGCCAGAGGCCCGAGCCGCCGGGCATACTGCACGGAAGTCAGGATCGGGACGCCGAGGATGTTCGCCGCCTCGATCAACAGCATCACGTTGGCGCTCAGGCGCTCGCGGTCGTGGATGACCTGGAGGAATGTCTCCTGCATGTCCACCACCGCCAGCACGGCGTCGGTGCGGCGGAGCAGATGGGGGTGGCGCGCAGGGGTGTTCATACGGAGCCGTCAGTGCGCGGGCGCCGCGCAGGAGGCGCGGACGACCAGTTCGCCGGAAAAGGCCAGGTTGGGGTGTTCGAGATGATCGGGCTGATCGCTGTCGTGGAGGAGGTAGAGCTGGTCGATGGCGGCCTGCGCCATCAGAGCGGCAGGCTGCCTGACCGTCGTCAGCGGCGGGGTCAGCGCTTCGGCCAGACGCGGCGTGTCCGTGAACGCCGCCACGGAGACATCCGCCGGGAGGCGGCGCCCGAGTTCCGCCAGTGTCTGCGCGGCCACCGCCGCGACGGTCTCGTCCGCACAGACGAGCGCCGTCGGGAGCGACTTGAGCGGGGTTTCGGGGCCGAGCAGGCCGAGCGTCATGCGGCGCACCTGGTCCCGCTCCGCCATCCCTCTGAACTGGTCGTAAGCCGCCGGCAGGATGTGGCTCGGGTCGCCGCCCTGCTCACTCCAGACCGACTGCAGCCCCTGCCAGCGCAGACGCCCGATCCGCGCCTGAGCGCCCGGCGCCAGCAGAGCAATATGCCGATGGCCCAGGCCCCACAGGTAATTCCCGAGGACGCAGCCTGCTTCGTGGTTGTCCATGTGGACCTGGACCAGCTCGCGCGGCGGGCCGTCGACCTCGCCGATCATCACGCACGGGATCGTCGCCGCCGCCGCCTCGCGCGGCAGCAGCATCGGGGACAGCAGAAGCAGCCCCATGATCCCGAGCGCATCAAGACGGGGTAGGTCGTCTGCGGTCAGCAGGCGGAGGCCGAAGTCGTCGTCCGCCGCCGCGCCTCTTTCCTGAGCGTGCCGTCCCAGGGCCACTTGCAACTGCTGGATGAAGAACGCGGACGCCGGACTGTAGTCCGGGTCCCAGACGCCGATGAAGCGCTCCGTGCGCTGCCGGCGCAGGCGGCGGCTGCCGCGCGGGCGCCCCGACCGCACCGGGGTGTAGTTGAGCATCTCCGCGACTTGCAGGACCTTGCGGCGGGTGCTCTCGCTGACAAATGTGCCGTTGTCTCGCCCACTCAGGACGGTCGAGACCACGCTCGGGGAGACTCCGGTCCGCTCCGCGATGTCTTTCAGCGTCACCGCCATTCGTCAAGCCCTCTGCCTGCCATTATACCACTCACGAACCAGTGCAGGGCAGGATTTCATAGAAAGACTCTCACAATTTGCCCAGTGCCTTGAGGCTGTCCACGGTCGCCTGGACTTTGGACGCGGACTCGCGGATGCCGGCGCGCTCGACATCAGAGAGCGGAGTCAAGGCGGCCAGGTCGTAGACCTCTTCCACGCCACCCGCGCCGAGCAGTGTCGGCACGCCGAAGTACAGGCCGTGAACGCCGTACTGCCCGTTGAGCAGGACCGTACACGCCAGGATGCGCTTGCGGTCCAGCAGCACGGCTTCGACCATCTCGGCGGAGGCGACGCCCGGCGCGTACCAGGCGCTGGTCCCGATCAGCGATGTCAGGATGCCCCCACCCTGCCGGGTGTCGTCCTCGATCTTCTGCAGCTGTTCTTCGGCCAGCTTGCCCAGGTCCACCCACTTCTGCACCGGGATGCCGCCGACCGTGGTCAGGCTGCGGACGGGGACCATCTGATCGCCGTGTCCGCCCAGCACATACGCCTGCACGTCCTCGACCGAGACGCCGACGGCCGCCGAGATGTAGTTGCGGTAGCGGGTGCTGTCCAGAACGCCGGCCTGGCCGATCACGCGCTGGGACGGCAGGCCCGTCGCCTTGAGCGCGACATGGCACATGGCGTCTAGGGGGTTGGAGACGATGATGAAGACGGCGTCCGGCGAGGCCGCCGCCGCCTGAGTCGCGACGGACTCGACGATGTCGGCGTTGACGGCCAGCAGGTCTTCGCGCGACATGCCGGGGGAGCGCGGGCGGCCCGACGTCACGACGACGACGTCACTGCCCGCCGTGTCCGCGTAGTCCGAAGTCCCCGTGATGCGGCTGTCGTAGCCGACGATTGGGGAGACCTGATTCAGATCCAGGGCCTTTCCCTGAGCCATCGAGCCGGTCTTGCGCGGCTTCTCCAGCGTCAGGTCGTCCGGCAGGTCCAGCAGCATGACGTCCGCGAAGCCCTGCTGCGCTACGTGGAAGGCGACCGTCGCCCCCACGTTCCCGGCCCCGATCACGGAGACCTTTTTACGTCCAGCCATCGTGCGTTTCTCCTCTTAATGTAGGGATGTACGGCATCAATCAGCGACGCCGACGTTCTTCGATCCTGGGCCATCATGGCAGCAGATCGTCCACCGCAACCGACACGTCCGGCTTCGCCGGCGGCGTGATGGACCGGCCCTTCTGGTAGGTCCTCACGTCCCTGTAGCCTCTGCCGGAAATCTGGCCGGGAGGGAGCGGCTGATGGTGGACCTCGACCTGGGCGGCCTTGAGGTTGATGATCCAATACTCCTCGATGCCCGCGCCAGCGTACAGGGGCGCTTTGGTGCGCCGGTCGAAATCCAGCGTCGTGTCGGACACCTCGACGATCAGCGCCGCCTGCGTCAGACCCTGATTCGCGTCGTCACGAATCTGACCGGCGATCACCGCGGTGTCCGGCTCCGGGTCGGTCGCCTCGCCAATGTCGAACGGGCATTGAACGCTGACAAAGTAGCTCTCGCCGAACGCCTTGTCCAGAGTTCTGCTTGCCAACGTCACACCCGTTCGGTGCCGGTCCCCCATCGCGGGCGTGGCGACGATCTCTCCCTCGAACAACATGACGTGCTGGCCCACGAACATCCCCGGTTCACCGATCTGCTTGAACTGCTCACGGGGACATCTCCAAGGCGCGGGGTGGGCTTGCTCAGCGGCTGCAAGTTCGTGTTCGGCGACGGCCATGCCAACCCCCTAGCCCTGCTGCATCTTGGCGATGATCGCGTCGGCCATCTGGGACGTGCCGACGGCGGTCGGGTCGTTGCGGTCCGCCTTCATGTCGTAGGTGACGTCTTTGCCCTCGGCGATCACGTCGGAAACTGCCTTTTCCAAGCGGGCGGCGGCGTCGTCTTCCTTAAGATACTTGAGCATCAACAGGCCGGACAGGATCAGCGCCGTCGGGTTGACCTTGTTCTGACCCTTGTACTTGGGGGCGGAGCCGTGGGTCGCCTCAAACAGCGCCGTGTCTTTGCCGATGTTCGCGCCGGGCGCGACGCCCAGTCCGCCGACGAGGCCGGCGCACAGGTCGGACAGGATGTCGCCGTAGAGGTTCTCCATCACCAGGACGTCGTAGTTCTCGGGGCGCTGGACGAGCTGCATGCACATGGCATCGACGAGCCATTCGTCGTACTCGACTCGCCCTTCATAATTTTTGGCGACCTCGCGGGCGACTTCGTAGAACAGCCCGTCGGTGTATTTCATGATGTTCGCCTTGGCGACGGCGGTGACTTTCTTGCGCCCGTTCTCGATCGCGTAGTCGAACGCCGCCTTGACGATCTGCCGTGACCCGGTGCGGGAGATCG
Organism: uncultured Armatimonadales bacterium; assembly: GCA_964249295.1. Taxonomy (GTDB): domain Bacteria; phylum Armatimonadota; class Armatimonadia; order Armatimonadales; family Capsulimonadaceae; genus CAZZVX01. The sequence goes on from CAXUCQ010000003.1 coordinate 24,193, forward strand.
GCTTGATCGAGATCGCCGCGTCTTCGCGGATCTTGCCGGGGGCCATGTCGATGATCTGCTTGGCCTCGGCGCTGTCGACGGGGTACTCGACGCCCGCGTACAGGTCTTCCGTGTTCTCGCGGACGATGACCAGATCGACGTCCTCATACCGCGAGCGGACGCCGACGTAGGACTTGCAGGGGCGGATGCAGGCGTACAGGTCGAGTTCTTTCCGCAGGGCGACGTTGACGCTGCGGAAGCCGGTGCCGATGGGGGTCGTGATCGGCCCTTTCAGCGCGACCTTGTTGCGCCGGATCGACTCCAGCACGTTGGGAGGCAGGGGCGTCCCCGCCGTCTCCATGATGTCCACGCCCGCTTCCACCACGTCCCACTCGAAGCCGACTCCCGTCGCCTCCAGGACGCGGCGGGTCGCCTCGACGAGTTCGGGGCCGGTCCCGTCGCCACGGATCAATGTCACTTGGTAAGCCAAAGTTTCACTCCAGAACGGCGCCATCAGAGGCGCCGATTATTCACGCACTAGTATAAAGGTTTCGGGGAACTTTGTCAACAAACAGGGGCGCGTTCCGCGACACAGCAGAGAAGGGCGGGACGCATCCTGCCCTTCTCTGAATTGGAACGGTTCGCGGATGACTCAGTGCCGCCCGTCCCCTTTGATCAAGGCCATGAACTCCTGGCGCGTCGCGCGGTCATCCCGGAACGCCCCCATGACGTG
>CAXUCQ010000003.1:25004-27037 GCA_964249295.1 uncultured Armatimonadales bacterium
ATGTGGTGTTCACAGACCGAGTAGAACTCGATGTCTTTCACGACCACCATGTCCTGATAATCTTCCTGGAAGATGGCCCCGTTCAGGAGGGTCGTGATGTCTTGCGCGTAGCCGCTGGTCAGGAATTTCATCGCTTCGGCGACGCGGTGGGGCGTCCTGAGCAGGCCCTCGCGGGTCGGGTCTTCGCCGACGAAGGTCAGGACGTCACGATAATGGCCTTCGATCTGGTTTTGATCGGGTATCGAGGCGTCGTTCCAGCCGTTCAGACACGCCTCGCGCGCGGGCCGGACTTCGACCGTTTCCAGTTGCTGACGTTCCCTGGGGGTCAATTCGATCACGTCCTTTTCTCGTTCCTAAACCCCTTGCGGGGTGGGCGCGGTCAGGCGCCGTAGTATTCAAAGTAGTTCCGTCCGGTCTCGCGCACCACGACTTTGTGCAGGCGGGCCGTGCCGAATCGGGGGTCGTCCGCGAGCCGGGCGTGGAGCTTCTCCCAGATCACCCGCGTCAGGTTCTCCGACGTCGGGTTCAGGTCGCGGAACTCGGGAGCGTCGTAGTTCAGGTGCTTGTGATCGTAGGGCTTCAGCACCTCTTCGTCCACGACCTGATCCAGCACATCTATAGGCAGCAGCCGGCCCGTGTCCGGGTCGATATTGCCCGACAGCGTGACCTCGACTTCGTAGTTGTGGCCGTGGCCGTTGGGCCAGTTGCACTTGCCGAAGATGTCGGCGTTGTCCGCATCACTGAGTTGGTTTGAGTGCAGGCGGTGGGAGGCCGAGAAGTCATACGCGCGCGTGAGTGTCAGCATAGGGGTCGCCTTGTCCAGAGTCGTGATTTCGGCCCAGAGGGTTTCGGCGGGCCAGAGGGTGACACGGGCCAGGTGGCTTGCGGCGGGCAGCGCCGGACGGCAGCGGTCCCAGACGAACCGTGCCAGGTTCTCGGGGGTGGGAGGCGTCGCGCGGAAAGCCGCAACGTCGCGGTCAAGCAGGCGCCCATCCAGGACGCCGACGACCTGCGATTTCAACACGGCGTCCACGTCTTTGATGTTGACGACCATGCCGGTTCGCGGGTCGATCTCGCCGCCGACGGTCAGTTCGCAGAGATAGTTGTGTCCGCCGCCCCGGTCGCCGGGGGGCGGCTGCAGGAAGCCTGCCGAGAATCCGGCCCGCCGCCGCAGGTACATGGTCATGGCTGTCTGGTGATCCGTTCTAAAACCAGAGAACACGCGACAGCCGCAGGGAGGTTCCCGAGGGAAAAGAATACGCCGCGCCCGCAAGGTGGCGGGGCGGCGTTTGACGCGAGAAGGTTCCTAATCCGACGCGCTAGCCGCCCGGACAGGCGGCGGCAGCCGGGGTCGCCTGCGTGGAATTGTTGTTCGGATAATCGCCGGTCTGCAGGATCGACAAGGGGTCGATCCCAGTGTTTGTCGTGTTGCGGTTGACAGGGAAGTGAGAGTACTTGGCGTGACCATCCAGAAAGACGACGTTGGAGCCGCCCGTGTGGCGGAGCGAGACGTTGTCCGGCGAGAAGAGGGACAGATAGGCGTCGTTGGTCGTGCCGGTCAGACGGCTGGAGTCAGAGAAGTCCTCCTCGGCCAGCATCATGGTACTCGACGTGGTATCGAACGCTGCGAGAGACTTGCCCGGTCGCGGGTTGGCGGCTGCAGTGCCTGGAGGCGAGCCGTTCGCATCAAGGCAGCCGTTGATGGCATACGAGTCGCCGTTCGTCTGGCCTGCCGAGTCATCCGGGCAGACGTACACGCCTTTGCTCTTGACATAAGGGTAGATCGACCCTTTCGTGGGGTCGAACATGGGGGCGGTCGTCCCGCTTGTCGTGGTCCCGAAGACGCTGTAGAACATCCAGCCGCCGGTCAAGTTAGCGCCGGGGGCGCCGCTCGCGGCGCTCGGGAGCAGCTCGTCGTTGTCCTCGGTGTACTGGATGACGCCCAGGGCGAGCTGCTTCTGGTTGGACAGGCATGAAATCTGGCGGGCCTTCTCGCGGGCCTTGGCGAAGACGGGGAACAGGATGGCGGCGAG
>CAXUCQ010000004.1:0-22248 GCA_964249295.1 uncultured Armatimonadales bacterium
GGTCGAGGCGGTTGTCGACGACAAAGGCCCAGGTTCGGGTGAGCGCGTTCCCGCGCCAGTCCTGCGCCTTGAGCGTGACCTGATGCGGGCCGTCCGGGAGCGGGCGGTTTGCGTCCCCGTGCGTGTCGCGCGACAGATCGACGCCGACCGCGTTGCGCGTCGGATCGTACCGGGCGAGACTGATCGGGGCCTGATCCACTTGAAGAGAGACGGTGGCCGGGTTGACGCCCGATCCCATGTCGATCAGCGTCACGCCGTAGGGAATACGCACACCGGGGATCACCGTGCCGGGCGCGGGCGAGAGGTCCGTCGCGACGGGCTTGACCTTGTCGACGGCGTCGCTGCGGAACGCGCTGAGCGTCCCATCGTCGCTGAGCACAAAGAGCGTCTGGCCGGTCCACAAGGGCGCGGAGGCGACGTCCGTGAAGCGGCCCTTCGGCTGGTCCGAAGCGGCCCCCGGCTGCACGACGTACTCCCATTTGAGCGCCCCGGTCTGCGCGTCCAGACCATACAGTATGCCGTGCTGGGTCGGCACCAGCAGGACGCCGCCGGCCAGAAGAGCCGCACCGTTGCTGGGGTAATCCAGCGTCTTGCTCCACAACAGGCGCCCGCGCTCACTCAGGGCGTACACGGCACGGTCCTCGGTCGCGACAAAGACGCGGCCATCCCCGGAGGTCGGCGGCGTGGACAGTTGCGCGCTGAGCCGTTGCCGCCACCGCTCGCCGCCGCCGCGCTCGGAGAGCGCGTAAAGGGTGTCCCCACTCCCCACAAAGATCGTCCCGCCCTCCGAGATGGGTGGCGACGATGTCGGGTCCGAAGGCAGCCGCTCGGACCAGGTCAGTTTGCCCGTGGCCGCGTTGCAGCCGTACAGGCCGTTGTCCGAGGAGGCGAAGATGACCTGGCCGTTGTCCAGGACGGGGGAGGCCGTGATGGAGCCGTTCGTCTGCGCGGTCCAGACGGTCTGCCCGGTGTCCGCGCTGACCGCATACCCGTTCTGATCCGCACACCCGAAATAGACCAAGCCGCCGCTCACGATGGGGGCGGAGCGGACCGAGCCGCCGACCTTCGCAGCCCAGACCTGCCGGCCCGACCTCGCGTCGATCTTGTAAACCTGGGCGTTGTCGTTGCCGGCGTACACAAAGCCGTCTACGACCGTCGGTGAGGCCGCGAAGTTGCCCGCCGTCGGGAACTGCCAGGCGAGGCTGCCGTCGACGGCGTTGATCGCGTAGATGTCCGCGCCGGACCCGAAATACACCAGCCCGTTCGCCGACGCCGGTGACGCCGCGCTGCCGCGGGCGGCGGTCGTGGTATGCCGCCACGACAGCGCCAACGGCGTCGGGAGCGTGTCCGGCGCGTAGCCGGTGTGGCCGGTGTCGTTCCGGTAGATGCCGGGGTTCGAGGCAGGCGCGGCATCCTGCGCCAGCACGGGCAGTGGGAGGAGGGTAAAAGCCGCCACAACGGCGGGTCGGCGGAGGGTCATATCGGATTGAGGTCCTTTGCAGTCATTCGCCACATGACGGGGCGACACGTCAGCGGCGCTTGTCGTCATCCTGCCAGCGCTGTTCCGGCTCCGAAAAGCCGGAGTTCTTCCAGAGTTTTTCCAGGCGCTTGCGCTCCTGGTAGTCTTTCCAGCGGCCCGCGAGGTCGAACGGATTGCGCTCGGGAGAGCCGTCCAGCGCCTTGGGGCGTGTCTTGAAGCGAGACGCCGCCGGATAAACGCGCAGATCCGGCCCGCGCGTGACGCGACTCGGACGCGCGCCGTAGGAGTCGATGTCGGCCCAGGAGCGGCCGAACCGGACGTAGAGGAAAGCGGCCAGGATGCCGCCCAGGGCGAACAGCCCAAAAAGTGGGCCTAACATCTGGCCGTACTGGAAATACGTCCACAGCGTCACGCCCAGGCCCAGCCACTTCGCCTTGACCGGGAAGAAATAAACGGTCAGCGTCTGCTCCGGGTTGAGCATGCAGAAGGCCACGATCAAGGCGGTCAGCGGCAGGAACACCTCGTGGAGCGGCGGAACCGCCATGCGCAGGACCACGCCCCCGAGGAACAAGGACAGCGCGGAGAGGGCGCTGATGGCGAAGAAGAAGACCGCGAAGCGATGACTGCCCCAACTCCGTTCGAGGCTGCCGGCGCTCAGCCAGAAGAAGACCAAGGTGATGACCGTCATGAGCGAGAACTGCAGCGTCACGAGCGGGTACGTCAGCAGCGTCCACGGCGCATGGAACAGGCTCGATGACGAAAACACCATCTGTCTCACCATGAAGTCGCCTGCGACCGCAGGCGCGAAGAACACGGCCAGGAACGTCAGGATGTTCAGAAGCAGCACGGACAGCGTGACAGGGATGCCGCCGCGCGTCACGAAGTCGCGGATGCCGTCGATGGGACTGTTGGGCGTGTTGTACCGCATGGGCTTCTTGCTTTCAGGACAGGGAGGCGCGAGGGACGATGATGGACGGGCTACTAAACAGTACGATTCTTCCCGTGAATTGTTCCCCGTCCGTGCCTTGCCGGGTCCCTCAAGTATAGCAGAGTCGGTCTCTGGGTGTCAATCAGGGTGCCGACGGTATTCTGCTCACACGCGCCCGGTCATCCCCACAGCTTGCGGTCCAGGGCGCGGTACTGGATGGCCTCGGCGACGTGGGCGATCTGGATCGTCGGCTGGTCTTCCAGGTCGGCGACCGTGCGGGAGAGCTTGAGGATGCGGTCGTAGGCGCGGGCCGAGAGGCCGAGTTGATTGACCGCCGCGCGCAGCAGGTCCTTCACGTCGTCCCCGACCGGGCAGTATTGTTTGATCTGCCGCGACTGCATGTGGGCGTTGCAGTGCAGGCTCGCGCTGCCGTCGAACCTGTGCGCCTGCCGCTCGCGGGCGGCGACGACGCGCTCGCGGATGCCCGACGACGGCTCGCCCGTCCCGCCCGCGTGCAGCATCTCGTCCTGGCGCAGACGAGGGACTTCGATGTGGATGTCGATGCGGTCGAGCAGGGGGCCGCTGATGCGCTGGAGGTACTTCTGGATCTGCGACTGCGAACACGTACACGTCTTCACCGTGTCGCCGTAGTAGCCGCAGGGACACGGGTTCATGGCGGCGACGAGCATGATCTGTGCCGGGTAGGTCATCGTCCCGGCCACGCGGGCGATGGTCACGTGTCCGTCTTCCAAGGGCTGCCGCAGCACTTCCAGCACGTCGCGCCGGAACTCCGGGAGTTCGTCCAGGAACAGGATGCCGTGGTGGGACAGCGAGACCTCGCCGGGGCGCGGGGTGCTGCCGCCGCCGGCCAGCGCCGCGTTGGAGACGGAATGGTGGGGCGACCGGAACGGGCGCTTGGTCACCAGGGACGCATGGGCGCCGAGAAGACCCCCGACGGAGTAGATCTTGGTCACGTCCAGGGCTTCTTCCAGCGAAAGCGGCGGCAGCACGGACGGCACGCGCCGGGCCAGCATCGTCTTGCCCGATCCCGGCGGGCCGACCATGATGATGTTGTGTCCGCCCGCCGCCGCCACTTCCAGGGCGCGCTTGACGTGCTCCTGACCCTTGACGTCGCAGAAGTCCGGCTCGTCGGCGTGGGAGTTGCGGAGCAGACGTGTCGGGTCGATGGTCAGCGGCGTGTGGGCGTCGAAGTCGTTGAGCAGCGTTACGACATCGGCGAGGGACCGGACGCCGTAGACTTTGACGTCGCCGACGATGGCCGCCTCCTGGGCGTTGGCTTCGGGGACGACCAGGAACGGCTTTTTGTCGGCGCGGGCCTTGATGGCGATGGGCAGCACGCCCGCGACAGGGCTGACCGTGCCGTCCAAAGCCAACTCGCCGACGAAAAGGCCGTCGGCGAGCCGCGCGTCGCTGACCTGTCCCGTCGCCGCCAGCAGCCCGACGGCGATGGGCAGGTCGAACGACGGCCCTTGCTTCTTGATGTCCGCCGGCGCCAGATTGATGGTGATGCGCCGGAGCGGGAACTCCAGACCAGTGTTCTTGATCGCGCTCCGCACCCGCTCGCGCGACTCCTGAACGGCGGCATCGGGCAGGCCGACGATGGTGAACATGGGGACGCTGGACGAGATATCGACTTCGACCCGGACGACGTAGGCGTCAATGCCGAGGATGGCGCTGGAATCCACTTGCGCGAGCATCGGGCGGTTCTCCCTGGGCGGCAGATTCGTCCTTGGCGGACGGCCGTCAAGAAAGATATTCTCGGCCCCTGCCTGCTTTTCCTCCGTTCACCGGCTCATTGGTTGACGCTTTGTTCCACGGCCTGCGTTGCGTGAGCCAGCAGATGCACGGCGTAGATCGCAACGGCGGCGACCAGCAGCGTGAAGATGGCTTTGACGAACAGCGCCCGTTCCAGGCCGCTCCGCGAGCGTATCCAGCGGGTGAGCGGAAATCGAAGGCGCTTCCGGGGCGGAATGCCGGGGCTAACCCGGCTGCCGCTGTGAGACACAAGTTTCATGACGGGTTCCTCATCTCGCGTCGGTCAGCGGCAGGACCAACGATGGGGTGGGGATCGTGTGGTCGGCGCGGGTGGCGATGATGCTGGTGCCGACGGCGAAGTATTCGATGACGTGGCTGCCCCAGCCGTGCGACCGCTCCGTGATCTGCGCGCCCACGATGCCGTCGGCCTTGAGTTCCTCGGCCTCGGCCTGCATCCGGGCCAGGGCGAGTTCGCGGGCGTCGTAGATGGCCTGGGTGTACGTCGGCATCTCGACGTTCTGCCCGATCTGCGAGAACCAGGCCTTGACTCCCTGGTAGCCGACGTGGTAGACGCAGTTGCCCATCACGAACGACACGGGCCGGTACCCGGCCTTGGTCAGCGTCCAGAAGTCCTGGCCGCTCAGGTCGCTCGTGAAGGGACGACCGTTCGGCGCGCGGTGCGACTCGCCGCTGCGCGTCTTGATGGCCGTGCCGATGGCGATGAACTCGGCCAGGTTCTCGCCCCACTCCTGCCGCCCGACTTCCAGGCGGACGCCCACGATGCCGTCCGCGCCGATGCTGTCGGCTTCCTCCTCCATGCGGGTCATCGCCAGTTCGCGGGCGTGGTACATCGCCTGCGTCAGCGTTTCCAGTTCCTGACTCTGATTCAGCGCCGGCTTCTGCCAGCCGATGTGGTAGATGCTCGACCCGACGACCAGCCCGAGCGGGTCGTACCCGGCCTCTTTGACGAGCAGGAACTCGTTGACGGACAGGTCACTGGTGAACAAGCCTTTGTGGTTCGCACCGGGCCGCATGGCCGCCAGGCGGTTGCGGGCGTGGACGGGCAGGCCCTCTTGCGATCCGGGAACGTATTGATCGGGCATTTCCTTGTCTCCTCAACTCAGAGATGTAGTGGAACGACGTGACGCGTTGGGATCGTCTGGGTGTCTGCGACGGCGCGCAAGGCGGTCCCTTGCGCCGTGAACTCGAAGGTCATGCGCCCGACGTGTCCCGTTCCCGGTGAGCGGTCGTCGTGGCGATGCCGCCTCACCTCGAAGAGAAGACCGATGACTCCTGCCGCCCCGATCCGCTGCGCCGCCGCCTCCAGGCGCCGCATGGCGTTGGCGCGAGCCGTGTCGTACCCCCTGGTAAAATCGCTCCGCTCCACGTTCGGCGTGACGCGCCTTTGCCTGCCCCCCGAGAGCAGTTTCTGTTCCACCCGCAGGTGCGCGATTTGGTGGTAAGCGCACAGGCCGACCACATGGCCTGCGGGCGTGTACCCCGCCTGCCGCAGACACAGAAACTCGGTGCCGGATAGGGTGCAGACGAACGGCGCTTCGGGCGACGGCTGACTCGGCACCGAAATGGCCGTCCCCTGACAGGTCATCTCGAACAGGTGGTCGTCCCACGGGCGGGGCCGGCGCACGAACTGCGCGCCAAGAACTCCGCCCGCGCCTCGTTCCTGCGCCCGCGCCTGCACCCGCGCGACAAGGGTGTAGTACGCCCGCTGCTCCGTTCGCGCCCAGTCCTTGATCTCGGCACTCTGCTCCCGTTCCCCGGCAGGCTCATGGCGGTAGGCGAAGGTCGCCGTGACAGGACCCAAGACACGCGCGCCGGCCAAATCGAGTGCCGCAACCTGTCCGGGGTCGAAGAGGCCGGTTGGGAGCATACGCTGCCTTGTCTTCTCCATCACAACCCCAGCGACACGTTGTAGTCGATCTGGGGCAGATGCTCCCGGTCGGCAGCGACGGACGTCCCGAACGCCGTGAACGACACGATCAAGTCACGGCGCTTCTGGTCGTTCTGCAAATCCACCTCAACCGTGCGGATGTCCGGCTCGACCGAAACGCCGATGACGCCGTCCGCGCCGACCCGCGCGGCGTCTTCGGCCATCCGCGTCTGCGCCGCGTGACGGGCGGTGTAGACGGCCTGGGTGTAATCGGTCAGTTCCATGTTTCCCGCGTAGCCGCCGCCCCAAAGCCCGCCCTGCGTCGCCCAGCGGGTGCTGGGACTTGCGACGTGATAATACACACAGTTCCCGAACGCGAAGCCGACCGGGCGATGTCCCGCCTGGCGCAGCGCCCAATACTCCTGCCCAGACAGCGCACAAACGAACGGCAATCGGGCGGCAGGCTCGCCGTCGAGCGAAATGGCGGTGCCGCGCGCCGTCCACTCGATCAGATTGTCGCCCCACTCATAGGACTGTCGCTCCAGACGGACGCCGACCACGCCGTGCGCCCCGAGCAGCCGCGCCTCCTGCTGGAGCCGCCCGAGCGCGAGGGCGCGGGCCTGATGCTGGGCGTGGCTCAGCGTCACCATCTCCGCGCTCTGGTAGATCGGCTGGAACTGCCACCCGACGTGGTAGACCGTGCTGCCCATGACCTGCCCGAGCGGGCGGACGCCCTGTGAGGCCGCCAGCACGAACTCGTTCACGCTCAGGTTGCTGGTGAAGTGCGGCCTCTCGTGCAGCGTCCGCAGGCGGAGTTCGGCGTCCAGGGTCAGCCCGCCGCGCTCCAACATCGCACGGCTGCGGTCCTGGCGCTCCTGCCGCGCGGCGTCTTCGGGTGTCTTGCGTCCGAACAAAGGCATCTGGGTTTAACCTAACAGTTCTTTCAACGCGAAAAACGCCTTTTCGTTTCGCTGGGCGCGGGCGGAGATCGCCTCGGAAAGCTCGGCCAGCCAGAGTTCGACCGGCATCGGCTCGGTCTTCAGTTTGATGCCGCGCACGGTCTTGACGCGCTGCGCGGCCAATGGGCCGTGTCCGGTGTCTTCCAGGGTGTAGGTCTGATCGCCCAGCGTCACAGTCACTTTGCGGACCGGCTTCTGCTTCTGGAACAGCCCGCCTTTGCGCTCCACCTCGGTTTCTTCAGGCAGGGCCGACTCCAGCACGACGGCGAACAGCGGCAGGAAGCCCCGGATGTCCTGCGCGTAGGAGTTCGCCAGCGCGCTCGACACGCCGAGCGCGGACCAGTTCTCGAGATCGTCACTCATGGGCCGCTTCCTGTCCGAACGCGCTCTCCCAGCGCTGCCAGAAGTCCGGGAACGTCTTGGCGACGCAGCCGGGATCGTTGATGACGACATCCGGGATGCACAATCCGGCGACGGCGAAGGACATCGCCATGCGGTGGTCCGCATACGTGTCGACCTCGCCGCCGCGATACTCGGCGTGGGCAGGCGGGATCACGACCCAATGGTCACGCCCTTCTTCCACGGCGACGCCCAACTTTGGCAATTCTTTCGCCACGGCCTGCACCCGGTCCGTTTCTTTCACGCGCAGGCTGGCAAGGCCGTTGATCCGCGAAGGGCCGTCGGCGAACGCGGCGACGACCGCCAGTGTCTGCGCCATGTCCGGCATGGCCTCCATGTCGATGGAGATGCCGCGGAGCCGACGCGGCCCCGTGACGGCGATCTGCTGCGGCCCGCGCTCAACGCGGCAGCCCATCTCTTCCAGCACGTCGGCGAAACGCGCGTCACCCTGGATGGAGGAAGACCCGAGGTTTTCCAGGGTGACGGCGCCGCCGGTCACGGCGGCGGCGGCGAGGAAGTAAGACGCATTCGAGGCGTCCGCTTCGACGGCGAAGTCACGCGCGGCGTAACGCTGCCCGGCAGGGACCGTCAGGCGTCGGCAGCCGTCGTTGTGCATGACGACGCCGAAACCCCGCATGACCGACTGAGTGATGTCGACATAGGGCTTCGAAACCAAATCGCCGACGATGTCGATCTGCACGTCACGACTCGCGTAGGGGGCGACCTGGAGCAAGGCGCTGAGGAACTGGCTGCTGACGTCGCCGCGCAGCCGGCACGCGCCGCCGGGCAGCCCGCCGCCCAGCACGCGCACGGGGGGGCAGCCGTGGCCGTTGACGCACTCCGCCTCGACGCCCAGGGTCAGCAGGGCGCCGACTAGGTCGCGGATGGGCCGCTCCCGCATCCGCTCGACGCCGTCCAGCACGACCTCCGCCCCTGCCGGGGCGAGGCACGCGGCGGCGGTGAGGAACCGCACCGTCGTGCCGGAGTTGCCGACGAACAGCGCCCCCGTCGGGGCGCAGAACCGGCCATCCACGCCCCGGACGACGGAGTCGCCTCCAGGCGTTTCCTCGACCGAGACGCCCAAGTCGCGCAGGGACTGCGCCATGTAGAACGTGTCTTCGGAGCGGAGTGGGTCCCGCAGGGTGCTGACGCCCCGCGCGAGTGCGGCCAGCAGCAGGGCGCGGTTGGTGATGCTTTTGGACCCAGGGACGCGCACCGCGGCCCGGACAGGCCCCGTCACGGGCGTGAGCCGCATCTTCTCCGGGTAATCAAGGGGGGCCATGCGGCCATTCTAGCACAGGGTGGGAGGCTTGTCAATCGGCGCGACGGTGACACCCCAGGCACTCCGCGCGCTGGCGGATCAGCGGGATGCCGTGTGCAAGATACCCCCGTCCACGGAAAGTGTTGCCGCATGGATGAACGAGGCATCCTCGCTCGCCAGGAACGACACTGCCGCCGCGATGTCCTCCGGCGTACCCACCCGGCCCGCAGGGGTGGGAGCGACCATCTGATCGATGATCGCCTTCGACCCTTCATTCCCTTCCGTCAGGATGACCCCCGGTGCGACGGAGTTGACACGGACCCCTGAGTGTCCGTATTCGGCGGCCCACGAGCGGGACATCTGTTCGAGCGCGACCTTTGTCGCGCCGTACAGAGCGCTGATCGGGATGCCCAGCGATCCCATCCAGGAGCCGATGTTGATGATGACGCCGCCGCCCTGTTCCGTCATGAGAGGGGCTATCGTGGCGACCAGGGCGTGCGGCGCCCGGATGTTCAGGGCCAGCATCATATCGAGTGTTTCATCACTGACGTGGGCCGTCGGTCCGACGGGGTAAATGCCGGCATTGTTGACCAGGATGTCGATCCGCCCGCCGAGCGCGGCGGCCGACTGCTGGGCCAGAGCGCGTGCCGCCCCGGCGGACGCGGCAATGTCGGCCGTGATGAAGTCGGCCTCGCCGCCTGCCGCCCGAATCAAGCTGACGACTTCTTCCCCTCGGGCCGCATCCCGGCCGGTCACCACGACGTGTACGCCTTCTTTCGCAAGCCTCACGGCGATCCCCTTGCCGATCCCACTTGTGGAACCGGTCACCAATGCAGTGCGCCGTCTCATGTGTTTCTCTGTCCGTCCTTGTCCGTATGCTGCCCCTCTCATACCCAATTGGTTGCATTTTGCAACCGAATGGGTACACTCAACCCATGAGTGTCATCCGTCCTGCCGATTCTCACGGCGTCAAGCGCCGTTCATCCTGCCCGGTGAACTACGCGGTGGAGCTTTTCGGCGACCGCTGGTCGCTGCTGATCATCCGGGACCTTCTCTTCAACGGGAAACAGACCTTCGGCGAGTTCCTCCAATCGCCGGAGGGGATCGCGCGCAACATCCTGGCGGCGCGGCTCAGAACGCTGGAAGCCGGCGGCTTGATCGACAAGCGACCCTCTCCTGACGATGGCCGGAAGGACCTCTACTCTCTCACGGAGAAAGGCCGACGGCTCCTCCCTGTGTTGAGCGCGATGAGCGACTGGTCGTTCGCCTCTGAACCCATGACACTCGTGCATCAACCGTGAGGTGGATGCGCTCCGCATCAACAAGGAAACGGACTCACCCATGCAGGAACAGCCTCTTTTCGGCAAGCTCGCGCTCGTCACCGGCGCTTCAGGCCTCATCGGCTCCGCGATAGCGACGCGCCTGGCGGCGGACGGGGCGATGGTCATCGCGCACTACAACAGCGACGCGCAGGGCGCTGAAGAAACGGTGCGGGGAATCGAGTCCGCCGGGGGAAAGGCGGCGGCCCTCCGTGCGGATCTCAGCCTGAAGGACGGACCTTCTGATCTCTTCACCCGGCTCGATGCGTCGTTCGGGGGAGCCTACGCCGGCAGGCTGGACATCCTGGTCAACAACGCCGGCATCTTTGATGCCGCCGAGATCGGGAGCATCACCGACGAGATGTTCGACCGGCTCTTCATGGTGAACGTGCGCGCCATGTTCCAGTTGTCGCGCGAAGCGTCCAGGAGGATGGCCGTGGGGAAGTGGGGCCGCATCGTCAACATCGGCTCGGTGTTCGGGGAAGCATCGTTCGGGCCGGGCCTGAGCCTGTACAGCGCCTCAAAGTTTGCCGTCAGGGGCCTGACGCAAGGGTGGTCGAGAGACCTGGGGCCGTCCGGCATCACCGTCAACAACGTACAGCCCGCCCTCATCCAGAAAGAGCCGGCGCCGACGGAAGGGGCCGCCTATGAAGCGATGGAAGCGCGTACAAGCGTGGGGCGCTTCGGAAGAGCGAGTGAGGTTGCGGATGCCGTGGCATTCCTGGCTTCCCCGCAGTCAGGCTTCATCAACGGCACCAGCCTGGCCGTTGACGGCGGCTGGAATGCTTGATGCGGTGTATGGAACGCCGGTGACGCCCCGACATCGGGCGGCAGAGTCTGCATAGGCATGGCGGCCCAGCCTGCGGTCTCTGGCCTGGCGCCACAGGGCCTTGATCACGTTCAGAAGCAGGCTGTCGGGCGGCAGGAACAGGAGCCGCATTTTCTGCGGGTGATCGAGGGGCGCCGTGCGGCCATTCTCGCACAGGGCGGGGGGCTTGCCGATCGGCGCGAGGACCGCACAAAGCATCAACGCCACGGAACAGCGGCTAACAGCCCAACCCCGTCAGAAAAACGTCTATCTGCCGTTCAAGTTGCGGGCGGTCGTAAGATGCCAATGCCATTCGGAACAGCCCGTGCAGGTAAGTGGCGATGATCGGCGCGACGGTGTTCGGATCAAATCCCGGAGGCAAGTCCCCCGCCTCTTTGCCTGCGGTGAGGCGGTTGATGAGGCGGTCTACGACCCCACACAGTTCATCCTGGACGTAGTCCCGCAGGTCCGGCTCGGCAAGCACGTCCCACGACACGCTTCCCGCCAGCAGACAGGCACGCGGCGTCCGGGGGTCGTCCAAACCCTCCAGCACGGACTGGAAGAGCGCCCGCACGCCCTGTTGCGCGGTCGGAGCGGATGAAAGAGCGGCGCTCCGTCTTCTGCCTACGGTGTCCCTATAATGTTTGAGACACTGAAGATACAGCTGCTTCTTGCTTTTGAAGACGTTACAAAACGAGCCTTCGCCGATCCCCATGACTGGCCATGAGCAAATGCATCGCGCCTTTGTTCGGGCTGACGCACTCGCTGGAGACAGGCTCAATGCGCATCGTCGAGGGGCTGACCGGCGAGGCGTTGAAGAGCGGGATTTTCTGTGCGAGCCGGGAGGACACGCTGACCGGGCCTGTCGTGGGCCAGAGCACGATCTTCCCAGACCTAGGGAACCAGACCTTTCAGAACGATGCGGATGAAGCGATCCACCGATTGCCCTCGCGGATCGAGTCTCGACCCGTGAGTCCCGGTGATGGTCATTTTGATGCCGACGCTGTGTCACATAACGACTGGGAATAAAAAACTGCCACAGTCGGCTCGCGTTGCCGCGGATGCCCAATGCCCGTCAAGCCGGCGTCAACCCCGAGTTGCGGCAAGGCGGTTAAGCCACTCCGTCAGCAGGGAGCGTTCCCCATCGGAGAACAACCCGACTGCAGGCAGAACGGCACGAAGAGCGACCGCAGCCGCCGCCGGCCCGGAGCCCTCCAAGGCGGGCGCATCCGTGGTGATCGCGGCAATCGCCGCCTCGCGCGCGACCTCCGACAGACTCCTGTCCCGGTCTTCTTCGGCCCTGGCGAGAAGGGTGAGCACGGTCCCGCATCCCGAGGCATGAAAAACTTGTGCCGCCTGTTCCTCGGAGAAGCGCAATCGGCCAACAGCGGCGACCCGCCGGATGTGCTCCTTCAGGACGCGATAGGACGTTTCGGCTGCCGGAGACTTCTCGCCGGGTCGGGGTTCGGCGTACATCAACAGATAGATCGCCGGGTGAGACAGCCCGAACGCGACGTGTAAATCCCATCCCGCCCGCAGGTCTTCTACGGGGTCTCGTCCAGGCCTCAGAACCATCTTCTCCGTCAGATAGGTCGTGAATCCGTGTTCCGCGACCGCATCGAGGAGGGCGCGCTTGTCGCCGAAGAGGCGATAAAGGGTCGGCGCCTGAACGCCGGCGGCGTCCGCGACGGCCCGCGTCGTGACGGCGTCCCGCCCGCCGCGGCTGAGGAGGCCGATCGCGGACGTGATGATACGTGTCCGCGTGTCATCGCGAGAAGTGTCTGGTTCAGCACCCATGTCGGCGTGGGCCTTTGTGCCGCTGACAGATTCTTTCTTGACCATGTTTTCAATGATAGCATATTCTGGGTAACATTGCTATCAGCAGACCCTGAGCCGTCGTTAAGATATACAAGGAGATCAAAAAATGGCTGACAAAAAGATAGCGCTCATTACCGGCGCAAACAAAGGCATCGGCAAAGAGATCGCGCGGCAGCTCGGCGCATCCGGCATGACCGTCCTGATCGGCGCGCGCGACGCCGCCCGTGGGAAAGAAGCAGCGGACGAGCTGAAAATAGGCGGTGCAGACGCCTGTCCCATCCTCGTTGACGTCACAGATCAAGCCGGCATCGACGCAGCGGCAGCCCAAGTGGAACAGGACTATGGCCGGCTCGATGTGCTGGTCAACAACGCCGGCATCGCCCTGGACGCCGGCCCGGCGAGCACACTGGAATTGGACACGCTCCGGCGCACCTACGAGACCAATGTCTTCGGCGTCTTCAGCGTGACCAAAGCGTTCCTGCCGCTTTTGCAGAAGTCGGAAGCGGGGCGCATCGTGAACATGTCGAGCGGGCTTGGGTCACTGACGCAGAACTCAGACCCGAACTCTGAGTACGCGGCAGTCAAACCGCTCGCCTACAACTCGTCAAAGGCCGCGCTGAACATGATGACGGTGATCTTCGCGGCGGAGCTGAAGGACACTGCCATCAAAGTCAACGCCGCAGACCCCGGCTACACCGCGACCGACCTCAACCAGCACCGCGGCCCCCGCACGGTCGCGCAGGGGGCGACCATTGCCGTGCGCCTCGCCACGCTGCCGGAGGACGGGCCGACCGGCGGCTACTTTGATGAAAACGGCGTCGTACCCTGGTAGCGCAGAGGCTTGTCACGCTGTCGCTTGATGGCGGTGTCTGCCCCTGAGAAAGCGTTGCAAGAGTAGGGCAGTCGGGACAGCATACCTACGATCGGAGATTGGACCATGTTTTTCGTTTCAGGAATCACCGGCAATGTCGGTGGGGCGGCCGCGCGGCGGCTGCTGGAAGAAGGCCAAGCGGTGCGTACCCTCGCCCGCGACCCGCAGAAGGCCGCCGAGTGGGCGCGGAAGGGCGTCGACGTGCGCCAGGGGGACTTCAACGACCCTGCCGCCGTCGCCGATGCCTTGAAAGACGTTGAAGGCGCGTACCTGATGATGCCGCCGATCATGGTCCCGTCGCCGGACTATTCCGAGGCGAAGGCCGTGGTCGCCAGTTTCCGCGAGGCCCTGGAAAAAGCGCCCCCGCCCCGGCTGGCGCTGCTGTCCTCATTCGGCTCGGAGCAGAGCAGCGGGCTGGGCAACATCACCGCGACGCACCTGATGGAAGAAGCCCTGGGCGATCTGCCCTTCCCGACCGCCTTCGTCCGGGCCGGCTCGTTTCTGGAGAACTACATCGGCGGCTTCGGCGCGGCAGCCGCGACCGGCGTGTACTACAGCTTCTTCCAGCCGACCGACCGCGCGTTCCCGATGATCGCCACGGCGGACATCGGCGCGGAAGTCGCCCGGCTTCTGATGAGCGGCTGGGAGGGTAAAAAGATCGTGGAGATCGGCTCCCCGGTCAGCGCGGACGATCTGGCCCGCGCGATGGGCGAGGCGCTGGGCAAGACGGTGACGGCGCAGGCGATCCCCCGCGAACGGTGGGCAGCCACTCTCGAATCGTTCGGCCTGCCGCCTGGCCGCACCAATCTTTATGAGGAAATGATGGACGGGTGCAACTCGGGCTGGATCCACTTCGGCGTCCCCGGCGCGGAGCCGGTCGCCGGCACGACCACGCCCACCCAGTTCTTTGCCGGGGTGAAAAAAGCACAAGATGGAAAATAATCCCCTGCGAATGAAGCTCTCCGACAAAGGCCGCCATGTGCCGCCGCCCGTGCTGAACGCACCCCTCCAGCGGCTCTCCGAAAAGATCCAGTCTTGGCCCGGCATCGTCGCCGCGACGCACTGGCACTTCTCGCGGAACGGCCAAGTCGACGGCGCCGACTTCTACCGGGGCGAGGAGGAGCTGGGGCACATTCACCTGGACGGCGAACTGCACCTCGCCGCCCCGCCCGCGCTCGCCCGCGCCCTGCTCGGGAACGGGCTGGCGCGGCCCTTCCCCTGGGCGGACACCAATGAGTGGGTCCTGTACCACATCCGCTCAGAGGCCGACGCGCATCACGCCGAGCGGCTTATCCGCCTGGCTTACGATCACCTGGGCGGCACGTCCGAGCCGGAACTGCTCGGCAGGGTGGCGCAACTCACGCCGGAAAGCGCGACTTAGGGCGACTGCAGGCTAGGCGGCGGCGTTTCTGAGCGAGGCCGCGTCCCGCCGAGGAGACATTCCGAACATGCGCGAATACTCGCGGCTGAACTGCGACGGGCTTTGGTAGCCGACCCGGAACGCGGCGGTCTCCACGTCGGCCTCATCGGCGACCATCAGCCGCCGCGCTTCGAGCAGGCGAAGCTGCTTCTGATACTGCAGCGGCGTCATGGACGTGACGGACTTGAACTGGCGGTGGAAGGCCGACGGACTCAGGTGGGCGGCCGAGGCCAGTTCCGCGACGCGAATCTGCTCCGCAAAGCGGTCGCGCAGGGCGTGAATCGCGCTCAGGACGCTGCGCGGGTGGCTGTTCGCCATCGTCATTTTCATGACCTCACCGGCATGCGGACCGGACAAAAGCCAGTAGCAGATTTCGCGCATGATTACGGGGTAGAGAATCGGAATCGCTTGAGGAGTTTCGAGCAGTCGCACCATCCGCAGCGCGCAGTCCGCTAAAGGACCGTCGAAGTTCGTGACGAAGACGCCCCGCCCCACGTCACCACTCACCCTGGGCGGGGTATCCATTCTCTCCATGACTTCCCGCATGAGTCCCAGATCGAGCTCGATAATGACACCGAGATACGGCTCGGTCGGGCTGGCCGCCGCCACAGTGCCGAGTGCCGGGATTTCGACAGTGACCACCAGCGCCTGCCCGGCCCTGTATTCAAACCGCCTGTCGCCGAGAGTGGTCCACTTGGCCCCCTGAACGACGATGCAGAGCGCGGGTTTGTAGATGAGGTGGTTCGTCCGCTTCTCGTGATCCGAGCGGAGGATGGTCAGCCCTGGGACCGCTGTCACGAACGGGCTGGCCTCGCTTTGCGCTTCCGTGTAACGCCTCACCGCCTCCACTAACCCGTCCAGCATATTCGCCCCCATTCACCGGCCTCGGTTCCGCCGCGCTTGTGGAAGCAGGATTAGGCAGGAAACGAGGGAGTTTTGGCATTCCCGCCCTGAGGAAGTGCCAGGTAACATGATACCATAGGCACACACTCAGGAGGGAACAATGTCAACAGAACAATCCGCATTTCCATGGGGGAAGATTGCAATCGTCACCGGCGGCAGCCGTGGGCTGGGCCGGAACACAGTGCTCCATCTCGCCCAGCGGGGCGTCCGTTCGATCTTCACCTACCACTCGAATCGCACAGAAGCCGACGCGGTTGTTGCCGAAGTCGGCGAGGCGGGCGGCAAAGCGGTCGCGCTGCAGTTGGACATGGGCAACGTCAGCGCCTTCGATCCGTTCGTGCAGGACGTGCGCGCAGCTCTGAGGGAGATGGGGGCGGAACGCTTCGATTTCCTCGTCAACAACGCCGGCACTTCGCACCACGCGCCGTTCGACAAGACGACCGAGGAGGAGTTGGACGGCCTCTACAACGTCCACTTCAAGGGCGTCTTCTTTCTCACGCAGAAGCTCCTGCCGCTCCTCAACGACGGCGGGCGCATCGTCAACGTCTCTTCAGGCCTGACGCGGGTCGCCTTTCCAGGCAGCGCCCCGTATGCGTCCATGAAGGGCGCCGTCGAGGTCCTCACCCGCTATCTCGCCAAGGAGCTAGGCCCGCGCGGCATCGCCGTCAACACCGTCGCTCCGGGCGCCGTGCAGACCGACTTCAGCGGCGGCATGGTCCGTGACAACCCCGCCGTCAACAAGATGGTCTCGGACATGACCGCATTGGGGCGGCCCGGTCTGCCCGACGACATCGGCCCCATGATCGCGTCGCTGCTGTCCGAAGACAACCGATGGGTCAACGGCCAGCGCATCGAGGTCTCGGGCGGCATGCTCCTTTAGCCACAAAGGAGGGGAGAAGGGGGCTGCATCCCCTTCTCCTTGCTCCCCCTATCTGTCCGCAGCCGCTTGCGTAGGCCCCCACAGCGGACTGTGAAAATAATTCCTCGCACCTCTCGGCATCTCCGACAGCGTGTGTTATGCTTCCTGTGCGTAGCGTTGCGCTCCGTTGTAGTTTCTCACCTTGACCGCATCATGCCGGGTCTGCCGGGAAGTACGATCGACCAAAATGACACGCTCTACCGCTCCCTCTTCTGCGCTCCCTGCGGTCCCCCGGATGCGAATGGGGTGAGCACTGACGATTTCAGCAGCGCACAGTTCGACCAACCGAACAACGACATCATAACTCTCAGGCACAGATACTTCGTTGGCGACTCGGGCAACGGCATCGGGTGCCTCCTGCAGACCTACTCTCCAGTGACGTACACGACGCACGGCATGGTTGGCAACGGTTTCTGAGGCTCGGAGTTACCATCATGAAACCATATCTGAATATTCTGCTTCTCAGCATGACTTTTTTGTCCAACTGCCTTTCCGCAGCCGAGGCAAGCTATAGGACCACTACGGGCCTGGCGGACGCGGTGTTGCAAGCGGACGTGGTTTGTGTCGGCAAGGTCAGCAATGTGCAATCACATGGCATCGTGCAGGTCGACACAGGGTTCACCACGAACGGAAAACCTGTCACTGTGGCCGCAGAAAAGGCGACAGCGGATGTATCCGTTCAGGCAGTCTACAAAGGGGATATGAGTCCAGGCATCATCAGTGTCACATTCTTCAAAAATGTGCGTACCGGCTTTAACTCCGTCCAGTTCAAGGAAATCAATCCCGGCAGCAGAAATGTTCTCTTCCTGGCCAGTACGCTAGAACATCATGGGTGGTCGCTGACCGATCCCGCGTTACTTGGCACATCGGTGATCCCGATCGGCAACGCACCGTTACCCGACGGCCTCACCGGCCTGGAACCCTTGCGGGCGGTACTCCTGGTTCTTGCCCACTCCTTAGCAGATCAGAGTACGGCGATACAGATGGACTGTTTAGAGAGCATCGGGGGTGTCGGCGAGTTGCTGAATGTCAGGCCGAACCTCTACACGGACGCCGATGCGGTGAAGCTCAGGGCGGCCCTTAATGAACCACTCACCTCCGGCCTGGAGGCGTTTGTTGACGGCCAAGTGCTGCCCAGCGTCCTTGCCTTGACGAGCAGCCCTATCTCTGAGGTCGCCGAGCAGGCCTACCTTACTGCAGGCGAACTGCAGGATGTCACTGTGATCCCGAAGCTGGCCGAGATCGCAGAGCAGCATTACAAACCCGGAGAAATCGGCTCAGCCGCATCGACCCTCAGCTTTTTCAGAACTCCGGCAGCGGTGCGCCCCTTGACCGCAGCACTTGACAGCACCGACTCTTACGTCCGCGAAGAGGCGGCCTATGCGCTCAGGTATCTTGCCGATCCCGCCGCCGTCCCATTCTTAATTAACCACCTGAGCGACTCCGATCCCGACGTGAGGTATTACGTCGTGACGGCGCTGGATGTCAGTACCGGAAACACCCATTATCCAGGAACCGTGTTGTTCCATAAGAACGAGAGCGAGTACATACAGCCGTGGCAAGACTACGCGGCCAACAACCGCGCCCAATTGCAAAACGCACGGAACAAGGCGTCGAACTGATATTTATCGGGTGTATAAACCTAGCTGCCAGTTGACCAACAGTGGCATTGCCTCGAACCAGGAGCGTACCGAAAATGCAGCCGTTCTTGTTGACCGTCACCGCTGTCTTCGAGGCGCTCATCCTGGTGAGCGTGTGGGTCGTCTTTTATCAACTGCTCCGGCAGCGCGGGCGGATGCTGCAGCGCCTGGACATCGTCGAAGATCGCTTCGCCGCCGTCAATCAGCTAGTGGGCCGTCAGGCCCCGGCGCAGCCCTCCGGTTCCTGCGGCCTGCAGGCCGCGCCGCCCACGCCCGGCGGCCTTGCCGTGGGAACAGCGTTCTCCCCGTTCCGCCTGCCGGACCTGGAGGGGAACGTCGTCGGCCTGGAAGACTTCGCCGGGAAGCGCGTCCTGGCCGTGCATTGGAACCCCGCCTGCGGCTTCTGCGACCTGATCGCCTCCGACCTGGCCGGTCTGCAGCCGGGACTCGCGGCGCGGAACACACAACTGCTGCTGCTGGCCTACAGCGGCGCGGAGGCGAACCGCAGACTGGCCCAGGAACACGGTCTGGAATGCCCGATCCTGCTGATGGACGACACGGGCGGGCTGTCCGCCTTCCAGAACCAGGGGACGCCTGCCGCGTACCTGCTGGACGAGCAGGGCCACGTCGCCGAGCCGCTGACCGTGGGCGCGAACAACGTCCCCGCGCTGGCCGAGCGCGCGGCGTCCGCCCCGACGGAAACGGCGGGCGACGGTCACGGCAAGCCGTCCCGGAAATCTCTGCCGGGGGAGCGGCCCCTGAGCGAGAGCCGCCTGCAGCGCGACGGGCTGGCCGCCGGGACGCCCGCGCCGCCGTTCCATCTGCCGGACTTGGAGGGCGAGACCATCTCGCTGGAGAGCTACCGGGGGCGCAAGGTGCTGCTGGTGTTCAGCGACCCGCACTGCGGCCCGTGCGACGCGGTCGCGCCGGAACTGGTGCGTATCCACGAGGAACACCGGGGCAACGGCCTGTCCGTGGTCCTGGTCGGGCGCGGCGACGCCGAGGAGAACCGGGCGAAGGCGGAGAAGTTCGGCTTCCCGTTCCCGGTCGTCCTGCAGAAGCGGTGGGAGCTGTCCAAGGAGTACGGCATCTTCGCCACGCCCGTCGGCTTCCTGATCGACGAGGCGGGCGTGATCCAGCGGCCCGTGGGGCAGGGCGCGGCGGGCATCCTCGCCCTGGTGCCGGGCCGTGAGAGTGTAGCGGTGTAAGCAGTGGCAGGAGAGGCGGCGCTAGCCAGCGCAGACGTCGCCCCGGATCATGAACGTAGAGAGGACAGAACAATGACCGAGCAGAATCCGTCCGACAACGCCTTCGACGACATCTCCCGCATCTTAGCCTCAACGACGTCTAGGAGGCAGGCGATTAAGATGATTGCGGCAACTGTTGCAGGTCTCGCAGTAGAGCATATCTTGCCTAAGCGGGTGTTTGGCGGCCCCATTCTCAAGCCAAAAAAACCGTCTGTGCTGGACTTGCCAGTGGCAAACCTCCTTGTTCAGCAACAAAATGCATATTCTATAATCTTGTTGCTACGACAGCAGTATCATGCTCCTATCTCATTCGTCCAAGATGCCAATGACGTACCATTAAGCCTACACGTTATGAACGGCACTATCAAAGACGTACTCGCCCATATTGTTAAACAGAACCCTGCATACAGATGGCTTCTAGTCGATGAGAAAGTTGTTCTGTTTTCAAATGATCGGGGGCTACAATCAGTTGTCAAAGGTGTTGACATCACTAACGTTCCGCGCTACAACGCATGTTTCCAGTACATTAGGTATCTAAGACACTACTCACCCGAGTACCAGAATTTCGGCACAGGCCTCGGCGGTAGTGTCCGAGCAGAAATCTTTACAACCCCTGTCACTCTGACAAGTCAGGATACGGTACTCAGTCAGTTGGTTCAGTTGACTGGCACCGACTCAACAGTTTGCTTTGACATGGTGCAAGTTTCCGATGGCATTCTTCAATTTGGACTGGATCGGGTGAAAGAGCAAACTTCGCCAAACCCAGCTAACCCCACAGCACAAGGTAGTTCTAACCATGCACAAGCCGTAGGAGGCCAAACCGACAAGACAACGGGTATGGGAACTATGGTAAACCCGATGGTGGCTGCTACTCCCTTGGCCAGCGGTTCTTCCTGTCGAGCAATCAATTTCTCCAGTTCCGAGGATGGACAAGGTACGCATAGCGTAACGAGTCCATGCAGTGACGCTGAGGCTTGTGGAGGCCATGTTGTCATAAACTATACAAACATTTCGGTCTGCCCAGGTGACGATTGCAGCGGCCAAGTTTTTCATGAGGTGGTTCCACACAGTGGCTCGTGTAATATTACTCCCCATACGTCTGACGGCGTGATAGCCTCAGACAGTAATCCCAACATTGACGATGACTATTCTGCGTGTGTTGATCCACCTCGGCCTAACGGTTGCCAACAAATCTTAACGCAAACGATAATGATTAATGGTAATACAGTCAAAACTTGCACCATGACGTTTACTATACCACCGGCGAATGGAAACAACTGCGGTAGCGCCACCCAATTTATACGTACTTGTGGCTCACCGGCCCACACTTCCGCTGACTGTTGTGGTGTAAACCCTCCTGGTTCCGCTTCCGACCCCAAGAAGTTCTGCGACCCTTCCAGCCAGGTCTGTGTCAGCGACAACGGCATCCCTAGCGCCATGTGTTGCAAGACCGGGACTCCCCTGGCCTGCAACCATGTGTGCTGCCCGCCCGGCTACGGCTGCGTCCAGGACGCCGTGACGCTGCTGAACGTCTGCTGCGCCTCGGGGACGACTCTCGCCTGCAACGGGGCGTGCTGCACCTCGGGGCAGACCTGCACCGCACAGACCTGCTGCCCGCAGGGCCAGGCGACCTCCGACAACAAGAAGTGCTGCTCGGCGGGCCAGACCGTGTGCGGCACGAACTGCTGCCAGTCGGGCCAGACCTGCACGGGCGGCGTCTGCTGCCCCCAGGGCCAGGCGACTTCGGACAACAAGACGTGCTGCCAGCAGGGCTATGTGCCGTGCGGGACCGCCTGCTGCGCGCCGGGTTCGGTCTGCTGCGGCACCGGCAGCAACGCCGCTTGCTGTGCGGGGACCTGTGACAACACGGGCAACTGCATCACCAACGGCGAGAATATGTAGAGGACGTGGAAGGGTACTGGGAAGGGCCGGCAGGCTTGACAGCCTCCCGGCCCTTCTGTGTCGCCGAAAGGCGCAGTTTGTCAATCCGCGTCCGCGCCGTCGAAAGCGTTGACCAGGAGGGAAATCTGCGGGGGGGCGTTTCGGCGCTCGACGATCTCGACCACGTCGAAGCGGCAGGGGACGTCATCGAGGTTGTGCTTGGCGAGATAGGCCGTCGCCAGCGTCACGAGCTGGCGGCGCTTGCGGGCGTCTACGGCTTCGGCGGGCGTCCCCTGCGCGCCCCGCGCGACGTGGCGCGTCTTCACCTCGACAAAGACCAGCGTCGGCCCGTGCCAGGCGATCAGATCGATTTCGCCCCGCGCCTGACCGCCCAATGGGCGCACGTTGGCATCGACGAGCCTGTAGCCGCGTCCTTCCAAGAAAGACGCCGTCTGGGCCTCGCCGTCACTGCCGAATGTCTTGTGGTTCCGACGGCTCATCTTCGCCTCGGCAGGCGGCGGCGACGGGGGCGAACGAGCGGCGGTGGAGCGGGCAGGGGCCGTGCCGCCGCAGCGCCTCCAGATGCGCCGGCGCCCCGTAGCCCTTGTGGCGGGCAAACCCGTACTCCGGGTACAGGGCGTTCGCCGCCATCATCTGCCGGTCGCGCGTGACTTTGGCGACGATGGACGCCGCCGCGATAGAGGCGCTGCGCGAGTCGCCCTGCACGAGCG
>CAXUCQ010000004.1:22258-26830 GCA_964249295.1 uncultured Armatimonadales bacterium
ATCGGGGACGCGCAGCCCATCGACGAGTACCAGGGTCGGGACGATATGGGGGGGCAGCGCCGCCATCGCCAGGCGCATTGCCAGATGCGTCGCCCGCAGGATGTTGATGCGGTCGATCTCGGCGGCCTCGACCTCTCCAACGCCCCAGGTGACCGCTTCCGACACGATGCGGATGAAAGCCCGTTCACGCTGCCGCTCCGTCAGCGTTTTTGAGTCGCCGATGCCGGTCAGGTCGAAGTCTTCGGGCAGTATGAC
Organism: uncultured Armatimonadales bacterium; assembly: GCA_964249295.1. GTDB lineage: Bacteria > Armatimonadota > Armatimonadia > Armatimonadales > Capsulimonadaceae > CAZZVX01. The sequence goes on from CAXUCQ010000004.1 coordinate 22,514, forward strand.
ACAAGCGGCCAGCACCGGACCCGCGAGCGGGCCGCGCCCGACCTCGTCCACGCCCGCGATCACGGCATGGCCGGAACAGCGGGCCGCGCGCTCGAACTGCCACAGGTCGGGCGGGGGCGGCTGGGAACAACTCAACGGATCGGGTGCATCCGCGTCAGCGGCCAGAAGATAAAGACGGCCCGACCGACAACCCGTTTGTCCCGCAGCAGGCCCCAGTTGGTGCCGTCGTTGCTGTCGTTGCGGTTGTCGCCCATCATCAGCAGCTCGTGCGGCGGGATGGCCCCCGGCGGGGTCTGCCTGTCGCGGGCGTACTCTTCCACGGTGAGCGCCTGGGAACCGTCCGACCGGTCCGGGAGCGGGCCGAGCTTGTACTCCATGTCCGAGCCGACGGCGCCGAAATCGTGCTTCAGCGGACGGCCCTGGAACTCCTGCATGTCGTAGTCGGGGTCTTCCGCCGTGAACGGGCTGCTCATGCGCCGGCCATTGCGGACGGTGTATCCCGGATGGATCGTGACCACGCCGCCGGGCATCCCCAGGTCGGCGGCGAGTTTCTGCTTCGGAATCAGCCGCCCGTCGGCCAGCACGCCGTCGGCCACGAATTTGACGTGATGATCGGCCTGATCGACGCTGGCCTCCGACTCGGCGTCGGTGCCGAACTCACCCGCGTGTCCCAGTTGATCGCGGACCTGCTGGTGGTCGAAATCCGTCCCGTTGACGTTGACGGAGCCGTGGACGGCCTGTACAACGTCGCCGGGGACGCCGATCAGGCGCTTGATGAAGTCCGCGTTCGGCTCGACGCTGCCCTCCGTCGCGGCAGGCGGCGCGAGAAAGACGACGACGTCATCCCGGCGGGGCGGGTGCAGCCGGTACAAAAACTTGTTGACCAGGATGCGGTCCCCGACGTTGTCTTTGCCGAGCAGGGTCGGCTCCATGGAAGGCGAGGGGATGAAGTAGGCCTGCAGCACAAAAGGCCGGATGACCATGAAAACGAGCACGATGGCGATGATGCCGGATTCGAGGATCTCGGCGAACGATCTGGCGCCGGGGTTGGGGACCCGGATGAGGCCCAGGCGCAGCACGGTCAGGACGGCCACGATGGTGAGGATCCAGGCGACGCTGAGGTTCGCCAGGGTCTCGGTGATGCCGGGGGATTGGGACGGTTCCATAGGATGAAGTGTCTCTGCGCGTCGACAGGGAGGGCGCTGCACATCGCGCCCTCTCTGCCCCATACGCGACGGTCGCTCTAGTAGTTCCGCTTCTCTTTGATGCGGGCCGCCTTGCCGACCTTGCCGCGCAGATAGAACAGCTTGGCGCGTCGCACCAGGCCGCGCCGCGTGACCTCGATCCTGTCGAGGCGCGGCGAGTGGATCAAAAACGAGCGCTCCACGCCGAAGCCGTTGCTGATCTTGCGGACCAGGAACGAGGCGCGCGCGCCGCCCTCCTTCCGCCCCAGAACGGTCCCCTCGAAGATCTGAATGCGCTCCTTGCCGCCTTCGACGACCTTCACGTGGACGCGGACGGTGTCCCCAGGCCCGAAGTCGGGGACGGTCTCTTTTCGCTGTGCCTTCTCGATTTCCTGTACGAGCGGATGCATGGGACTACTCCTTTAGGACTCCCCGCCGGGCGGGGAGGGGTGTTCTTCCTCCAACTGTTTGAGCAGTTTGAGGTCTGACTTGGACGGCGTGAAATCCGCCCAGAGGTCTGGCCGACGCTCGCGCGTGCGGCGGAACTGCTCCTTGCGTCGCCACTTGGCGATCTCGGCGTGGTGGCCGGAGAGCAGGACATCAGGGACGCGCCACCCGCGGAACTCGGGCGGGCGCGTGTAGTGTGGGTGTTCGAGCAGAGGCTCGGAGAACGAGTCGCCCTGCGCCGACTCTTCGTTTCCAAGCACGCCCGGCAGCAGCCGGGTCACGGCATCAACCATGACCAGCGCCGGCAGCTCGCCGCCGGTCAGGACGTAATCCCCGATCGAGATTTCGTCCGTCGCCAGGCGCTGCCGCACCCGCTCGTCGAAACCCTCGTAGTGGCCGCACAGGATGACCATCCTGGGGACGCCCGCCAGTTCCCGCGCCTTCGCCTGGGTCAGCGTCTCGCCCTGCGGCGTCGTCAGGATGACCCGTGCGCCTGCAGGCAATGCCAGACTTTCCACGGCGGCGAACAGCGGCTCAGGCCGCATCACCATGCCCGCGCCGCCGCCGTAAGGCGTGTCATCCGTGCTGCGGTGCCGGTCCGTCGTCGAGTCCCGCAGGTCGTGGACGTTGATCCGCACCGCGCCCGCGTCCTGGGCGCGCTTGACGATGCTGTGGCCCAACGCCGCGCGCAGCATCTCCGGGAAGATCGTGATCACGTCGATAATCAACAGACCGCGTCAGGTCCCTTCCCGCAGCCCCGGCACGTCGCGGACCAGTATCTTCCGCCCATCGAGATCGATGTCCAGCACGAAGTCCGGCACCGCCGGGATCAGAACGTCCTGGTCCGTGACGTACACATCGTTGGCCGGAGTATTCATCACGTCCGTCAGCGTCCCCAGATCATGCCCCGTGTCCGTGCGGACGGACAGGCCGACCAGTTGATCGACGTAATACTCGCCCGGCGGCAGCGCGGTGCGCTCCGCTTCCGGGATGTACAGCGAGTGTCCAATCAATGTCTCGGCCTCCGTGCGTGATTTGACCTCTTTGAAGTGGCCGATCCAGCCGCCCTTCGGCCCCGGCATCCGTCGCAGGGACGCCAGAGTGAGCCGTCGCGCCGCCTGACCCTCCGCCGCCGCCTTGACGGTCCTCCCGGCCTGCAGCGACTGGGCCGTGAGGTCGCCCTGGGCGCCGATCAGCCGCAGGCGGACGTTCCCGGTCACGCCGTGCGCCCCCGCGACCTGCGCGGCGAGAACGGTGAACGGGTCCGTGGCGGCTGCCGCCTCTGCCGCAGGCGTTTCTCCAGGCATGGTCTCGTCGGAAATCATAACAACTGTGAAACAGGATAAAAGCCCGCACGGCACACGATGTGTCAGACGGCGGGCCTTCTCCCTCTGGCTATGGTAAACCCGAGCCGCCGCTAGGCGACGATCTCGAGATAGACTTTCTTTTTGTCCTTCATCGCGACGGCCTTGGCGACGGTCCGCAGGGCGTTCGCGATGCGGCCCTGCTTCCCGATCACTTTGCCCAGATCGCCGGGCGCGACATGTACCTCGTAGGTGGTGGATTCCTCCCCCGGAACTTCCGTGATGCTCACGTTCTCCGGCTCGTCGACGAGCTCCTTCACGAGATACTCGATCATTGGTTTCACGTACTTGCTCCTGTGACATCACCAGTGATTGAGTCGGGCTTGCTGTCGGGCGGTGACAAGCGGGCGACGGTGATGGTCTAACGATTCGTCGTCGCTAAGCGGCGGGTGTCTGCCCAACGGATTCGATCAGGCCCTGCTTCTTCAGCAGCGCCCGAGCGGTGTCGGACGGCTGCGCGCCGCACCCGATCCAGTGACGGGCGCGGTCGCCGTCGATCTTCAGTTCGGCCGGCTCGACGCACGGGTTGTAGTAACCCAGGGTTTCGATGAAGCGGCCGTCACGCGCGGCGCGGCTGTCGGCGACGACGAGACGGTAGAACGGGCGCTTCTTGGCCCCCATGCGCCGCAGTCTGATCTTAACGGACATTGTTCGGTCTCCTTTCTGCGATACGTGGCGTATCCGCAAAATATCTCATAAACTTTGTGTCAGCCCCGCCCGAAGGGGAATTTGTATCCCGGCGCAGGCTTGCGCTTGTTCTTCTTGTTGCTGCCCGCGTGCTTGCCGGGCCGACCCCCGCCCATGCCGGGCAGCGCCGGCATCCCGCCTCCGCCGGTGAACGCCCGCATCATATTCTTCATCTGCTCGAACTGCGTCAAGAGCCGGTTCACGTCCTGCACGGTCGTGCCGCTGCCGGCGGCGATCCGCCGCCGCCGGCTGCCGTTGATCAGGCCGGGGTCGCGCCGCTCCCGGACGGTCATCGAGCAGATCATCGCCTCAATCGGCACCAACTGCTTCTCGTCGATCTTCAGGTCTTTGAGCGCCCCCATGCCGGGGATCATGCCCAGGATCTGCTCCAGCGGCCCCATCTTCCGCATCTGCCGCATCTGGCTCAGATAATCTTCAAAGTCGAACTTGTTGGCGCGGAGCTTCTTCTCCAGCGCCGCCGCTTCCTTCTGGTCCAGCGCCGCCTCGGCCCGCTCGATCAGCGTCAGCACGTCGCCCATGCCCAGGATGCGCGAGGCCATCCGGTCCGGGTAGTTGACCTCCAGCGCGTCCATCTTCTCGCCGACGGCGATGAACTTGATCGGCTTGCCGACGAC
>CAXUCQ010000005.1:0-10137 GCA_964249295.1 uncultured Armatimonadales bacterium
GCTTGGGGTCCTCGATCAGTTCGCGCGCGCCGACGCTGTCCTGGCTGGACTCGTGGTGCTCCAGGCCCTCGCCGTGGACCAGGTCGCTCAGGGTGTACAGGAAGTGATAATCCCGGTAGTGGTGCGCCTGCCACAACGCGCCGGCTTCTTTGACCAGGTTCTTGTAGGCCGTCACCTGGCTGTCCGGCAGGTCCAGGTCGTCGGGGCTGTCGGCCACCATGTCGATCTCGACGGGCGGGGTCTCGCCCGGCCCGGTCAGCGGCACGACTTTGCTGTACTGCCCCGCGATCAGGGGCGAATCGAGCAGCGTGACCAGGGGCGCGGTCTCAAAGAGGACCGTGTCGCCGGACCGGGACGCGACCGGCAGGGCCGTGGCGAACTGCCAGCCGCCCGGCAGCCGCAGGCGCGTCGCCACGTTTAGATTGTCCGCCGTGCGGCCCTGCGGGTACAGGACGAGCGAGGTCCACACGATGTCGGCCAGGTTGTCCGCCGTGACGGATTTGGACGGGTCGGACGGCACGAGCAGGTCGAAAGCCGCGTGGACGCTCTTGACGCCGTCCGGCACGCTGAGATGGAACGCGAACATATCGACAAGGTCGCGCTGCCACGAGATGACCTGGCCGTTCCCCGTGAACACGACACTGGCGACGTTGGTGATCGGGCCGTTGGGCGCGTGCTCGCCCGGAATCCACTTCGGGTACACCAGCGTCAGCGCGCCCGCATCGGCGGGGATGTCCTCCTGCACATGGAGCAGGCGGTGCGGGGCGTCCGTGGCATCGACGGTCAGCGCCAATGTCGGGTTCTGCGGCGACGGCACGGGGCTGTCGGGCGGGGCGCAGTGGACGGGCCGCGTGAGACCCGCCGCGAGCAGCAGGGCGGGAAGGACGCAGCGATTCCGGTGTTTGTGAGGCATAGAAAACCCTCTATATCGGTCGCCCCGGACTGAAGTCCGGGGGCTATCATGTCCCTACGGCTTGTTCTGCTGCGGCGCCGGGTTGGTCAGCGGCGCCGTCGCGGCGGGCGGGGGCGGCGTCGGCGTCGCGGCAGCCGTCGGCGACGCAGGCCCCGGACTCGGCGCCGGGACGACGGACGGCGCGTCCGGGTCTGGGGGCGGCGTCGTGACCAGCGGCCTGATGACGCTCGCCAGCGTGTCCGGCTTGGCCGTGTCCCGGACCAGGTGCGGGTACTGCGGGCCGCCGTGATAGTCGATGTCGAACGTCTTGAAGAACTCGCCGTTCTCGGCGATTAGCTCGATCGGCACCGACGTTGTTCTGCTATCCTTGATCGCGGCCCGCAGGCCATCGTCCGAGTAGCGGCGGCCATTCACGGCGATGATCTTCAGCCCCGGCCCCATTCCGGCCTTAGCGGCGGGCATCCCCAAGATGACGTCGCCGACCTGCCCGTCTTCGCCCATCGTCAGGCCCAGTGAAAAGGCCAGGTTCATGGAATGCCCGAAGCCGTCCGCAGCCTTCTCCCGGTCGCTCTCGACATCGGTGTAGAGCAATTTCCAGCCGTCGTTCTCGATGCCGCCCAGAGGGGCCTGCGGCTCGACCGCGTTGACGCGGGCGTTCAGGAAGCCGCGCCAGTCATACGGCGCGACGGCGTTCAGGTTCGCCACGACGTCGTCGAACGTGTAGGGTCTGATCTCGGGCGGCGTATTGGGAGCGCCGTGGAAGCGCCGGCAGAAGTCGTCCAGCGACTTGCGCCCCCCGGTCTGCCGGCGGATGATCGAGTCGGCCTCCAGCCAGACCAGCACCATCTCGTCATAGAAGTCCGTGCCGCGCCGGTACGAGGACCATTGGTTCGGCGAGTAATACGCGATCTGGGCGTCGTCGGCGGTGTCGGCCAGCGGGCGCCAGCTTTTGCCCGGCTCGTGCTGGAAGCGGGCCGCGATGTCGGCCACGTCGTCCTGGAAGTCCTGCGCGTTCCACAGCCCGCAGCGGGCGGTCAGCACCTTCCCGTAGAACTCGGTCAGGCCTTCATACACCCAGAGCAGGTCCGTCCGCATCGGCACCTGATAGTTGGGCGTGTAGAGATCATACGGGCGGCGGTATTTTCCGTTCCAGGAGTGGACGAACTCATGGGGCAGCAGGTCGCCCGACCCGCGGCGCGGCTCCTCCAGCAGCGTCCGCTCGGCCATCCGGTCATCGCTCGATTCGTGGTGTTCCAGGCCGAACGACGCGACGTGGTTGCTCAGCGTGTACAGGAAGTGGTAATCGCGGTAGTGCCGCGCGCCGAACAGCGCGCCGGCCTCTTGGACCAGGTTCTTGTAGGCCGTGATTTGCCCCGCCGGCATCTGCAGCGCGGCCTCGCTGTCGCTGACCATGTCGATCTCATGAGGTGGCGTGACGCCCGGCCCCGTCAGCGGCACGGCCTTGAAGTAGCGGCCCGTCACCACGGGCGAGTCGATCAGCGTGACCAGCGGCACGGTCTGGAAGTACACGGTGTCGGCGGAGACGCGCGCGACGGGCAGCGCCGTGCCGTAGCCCCAGCCGGTCGGGTGGTGCAGGCTGGCGCGGACGTTCACGCCGTCGGCAGACTCGCCCTGCGGGTACAGCAGCAGTTGGTTCCAGTTGATGTTGGCGAGGTTGGGCGTCGTCAGCCCCGACGACGAGAAGCCGCTCTGGTCGGACGAGAGCAGGAAGTCGAACGCCACCTCGACGGCGTTCGCGCCCGCCGGCACGGACAGGTGGAACGTGTACATGTCGTACAGGTCCCGCTTCCAGGGCAGCGTCTGCCCGCCCGCCGTGAACGTCAGGCCGCCGATGTTGTCGATCGGACCTGTCGGGCCGTGTTCGCCCGGTATCCACTTCGGGTACACCAGCGTCAGCGGGCCGGGGTGCGCCGGGATGTAGACCCTGGCGTGGATCAGCTTCTGCCCGACGTCGGTGGCGTCCACGGACAACGCCATCGTCGGGTTCTTCGGCGACGGAATGGGGCTGTCGGGGACGTCGGCGCGGCCCATCGCCGGCAGGCTGAGGAGGCCCAGAGTGCCGAGCGCAAGGCCGGGCGCAAGGCGACTCCACAGAGGGAGATAACGCATGTCGTGTTCCTTTATTCGGGAGAGTTCTGAGATCCGTCGGACGGGGGACGACGTTGTCGGGAGTTAGTTCGACACGCAAGCCGTGTTTCCCTGCGTGTCTTCCAGCAAAGGCTGTCAGGTGGCCGCGCCGTTGACGCGGATCGCCTGACCCGTCACGAACCCGGCCAGGTCGCTGCACAGGAACAGCACGACGCCCGCGACGTCGTCCGGGACGCCGACACGGCGCAGGGCGTTGTGTTCGGCCTCGCGCGGCTTGCGCTCCCCGCTCGCCCGCGCGATGCCGAAACTGGTGTCCGTGCCGCCCGGAGAGACCACGTTGGCGCGGATGCCGCGCGGCCCCACGTCCTGGGCCAAGTCCTGGGTGAACATGATCAGGCCCGCTTTGGTCGCCCCGTAGGTCGCGAAGCCGCCCGCCATGGCGTCATGCCCCGCGCCGCTGGCGATGGCGACGATGCTGCCGCCCCTGGGGATTATAGGCAGCAGGGCCTGGGTCAGCAGGAACGGCCCCGTGAGATTAACGTCGAACGCCCGCCGCCAGGCCGCCGGGTCGATCTCGCCGACTTGGTTCCCGCCCTGCGCGGCGGCGTTCAGCACCAGGATGTCGACGCGCCCCCCGAAATCCGCCGACACCTGGGCCGCGAGAGCGGCGATCTCCTCGGGGCTGCCGACATCGGCCCTGTGGTTGCGGTGCGTCCCGGTGCCGAACGACTGACGCTCGTGGAGCGACTCCTGGGCCGCCGCCTCGTCCGCGCGATAAGCCGCCGACGTGTTCGCGCCCGCCTCCGCCAGACGGTACGAGATGGCCCGGCCGATGCCGCGCGTCCCGCCCGTCACCAGCGCGTTCTTGCCCGATAAGTCGATGGTAATCATCAGGGTCTCCTACACGGCCACCGCGCCGCCGCGGGGCCGCATCTCATACGCGCAGCCGTGGGCCGTCGGCAGGACCTTGTCGGGGTTGCACAGGCCCAGCGGGTTGAAGACGGCCCGGATGTCGGCCATCGCGCGGAGCGTCTCGGGCGGGAACAGCAGCGGCATATGGTCGCGCTTCTCGACGCCGATGCCGTGTTCGCCGGTCAGCGTCCCGCCCACGCCGACGCACAGTTCCAGTATCTCATGCGAGGCGGCCATGACGCGCCGGACCTGATCCGGGTCGCGCTCGTCGAACAGCGTCACCGGATGCAGGTTGCCGTCGCCGGCATGGAAGACGTTGGCGATCCGCAGCTCGTGTTTGGCCCCGATGGCCGCGATGGCGCGCAGCACCGTGGGCAACTGAGAGCGCGGGATGACACAGTCCTGCGTCACGCACGACGGCGCGAGCCGCCCCAGCGTCCCGACCGCCTTTTTGCGGGCCGCCCAGAGGTCCGCGCGCTCTTTCGGAGTGGCCGCCTGCCGGATCTCGCGCGCCGCGTTCCGGGCGCAGAGGGCGCTGATTTGGGCGGCGACCGCGTCCAGGCCGGCGGCCAGCCCATCGACTTCGACAATGAGAATTGCCCCGGCGTCACGCGGGAAGCCGAAGTGAAAGGCGTCCTCGACCGTCTGCAGGATCACGGCGTCCATCATCTCCAGGGCGGCGGGGACGATGCCGGCGGCGATGATGTCCGAGACGCACTGCGTCGCCCCGTCGATGGTCTCGAAGACGGCGAGCAGAGTCTGCACGGACGGGGGCCGGCGCGTCAGCCGCACCGTCGCCTGCGTCACGATGCCGAACGTGCCTTCGGAGCCGAGCGTCAGCCCGAGCAGGTCATAGCCGCCCGCGTCCTCGGTCTTGTCGCCGAGCAGGACGACCTCGCCGTCCGGCAGCACCAACTCGACCTGCAGGACGTGGTTGGCCGTCACGCCGTACTTGAGCGTGTGCGGCCCGCCCGCGTTGTTGGCGATGTTGCCGCCCAGCGTGCTCGCCCCCTGTGAAGACGGGTCCGGCGCGTACAGGTACCCGTCCGCCGCCACGGCTCGGGTCAGGTCGATGTTGACGGCCCCCGCCTGTGCCGTCAGCCGGCGGTTCCGCAGGTCGATCTCCAGGATGCGGTTCATGCGGGAAACGCCGATGAGTACGCCGCCGGCGCAGAGCGTCCCCCCGGCCAGCCCGGTCCCCGCGCCGCGCGGCGCGAACGGGATGCCCCGCGCCGCGCACGCCCGCACGACCTGCGACACCTGCTCCGTCGTGCGCGGCAGCGCCGTTGCGAGCGGGGTCGCGCTTTCCAGCGGGTAGGCGTCGCGCTCGTAGGTCGCGCGCTCCCCTTTGCCGGCGAGGACGCCGTCGTCGCCGACGATCCGCCGCAGTTCGCCGAGGACGCTCGCGGTCGTCATTGTCCCCGCCCCCCCTTCGCCGGTCGAGGCGCCGGTGTGGAAGCCGGCGGAGAGCCGGTCACGGGCGGGGGAGGGTTCTTTTGAGACATCGACCAAAGCCAGACCGCCAGCAGGACGATCGCGGCCATGCCGATCGCGTTGCGGCGTCGGACGTCGTTGCCGTTCGGGCGGGGCTGAAAAACGCGGCGGTCCATGTGTCACTCCTGACCTGATTGTACCCGCCGTTGACGCACTCAGACAAACAGAAACGCGCCCCTGATTTTTCAGGGGCGCGTTTCAACGGCTTCATTCACTCCGGCGGGGCGTCGCGCTTCTTCATGGCCTCGCCGAGAGCTTCCAAACTCACGCCCTCCGGCACGGACTGGGCGGCGGCGCGGTTCTCCTGCTGAATCTGGAGGTAGACCTCCTTGCGATGCACCGAAACGTCTCGCGGCGCGGCGACTCCCAGGCGGACCTGGTCGCCGCGCACCTCGATCACGGTGATCTCGATGTCATCCCCGATCTTGATGCTCTGGTTGAGCCGTCGTGTGAGAACAAGCATAGTGGCCCTCCCTGGCACTTGTTTCGTCGGGTACTTGCTGGTGTACTACGGAATTGTTATGAGATGTATTCCCGCTCTGCCCGACTTTCACGCCGATTTCTTGTCATGCATCGCGGGGACGCTTCCCGACGCCTGAGCGATCGGGTCAGTTGGGCAGCAGGCGGTGACGCAGTCCGTAGCAGTCGCCGGTCGCCACGATCTGTTTGCCCAGTCGCGCTTGGGCGTTCACGACGACCGGGGCCATCAGATTGGCCGTGATGCCGCAGGGGTCGCCCTTGGGGACCGTCAGCAGGGCGTACATCCGCGCGCCGCCCCGGTCGGTCCGCTCCAGCGAGAGTGAACTCAGCTCGCCGGACGGCAGATGCGGGTCGTAGTGCGGGAAGACCAGGCGCGGGTCCATCGCCAGAAAGGCGAGCGAGCCGTCATCGAGCGATTGCAGCCACTCAAAGGGGCTGTCCTTGGTCCCGTCCGCGCCGGAATGCGGGACCAGCATGAAGCGCCGGCACCCCTCGAAGCCCGGCAGGCCTTCGGGGAACGTGATCACGCAGTTCTCATCGACGAGAATCTGGCCGAACCGTGTTGTCTCGATCATCATCGTGTTGCTCCTGTGTCTGCAGTGGGGCGGAAGACGTGCGCCCCGCCGTTCGTGTCCTTTAGATCGTGCTTTTATGGATCGTGCTTTTATGGATCGTGCTTTTATGGATCGTGCTTTTAGGTGAGGTACTGCGCCAGGCTGAACTTGAACGAGTCGTTGACGGCGACCAGCGAGGCTTGGTACACGTTCTGCGTGCTCTGCAGCTGCACATACGCCTGAGCCAGATCGACGTCCTCGATGTTGGAGATGTTGGTCTGATAATCCGTGGCCGCCCGCGTCAGGTTCTGCTTGGTGCCGCTGACCTCGTCCATCCGCGCGCCGACGATGGCCTGCTGTGAGTTCATCGCCGTCAGGCCGGCCGTGACCTTGTCGATGTCCGCCGAGATCGCCGTCTGGTCGCCGGCGGTGATGTCCGCCTTCAGCGTCTGCAGCGCCGTGAACGCGCCGCCGAAGGCGGCGCTCCCGGACACGTTCAGCACCATCGAGTCGTTCTTGCCCAGCGTCGCCGTGACATCCCCGGTGTCGCCGACATAGGCGGGCGTCGGGTCGGTCCCCACCGTCGGCGCGACATAGGGCGCCTTCTGCGTCTGCGTCCCGCCGAACAGGTACTTGCCGTGCAGGTCCGTGTTGGCGATCTGCGTCAGCTGCGTGATGACGCCGCCGACCTGGTCCGCCAGGCTCTGCTGCTGCTGCGGGCTGAGCGCCCCGTTCGCGGCCTGGACGGCGATCTGCTCCGCCGACTGCATCAGGTTGTTGGCGCTCGTCAGCGCGCCGTCGGTCGCCGACAGGAACGTCGTCGCGGCGTCCGCGTTGTTCTGGTACTGCGTGTTGTCCACCAGCGACGCCTGCAGGGCCATGTCCTCCGACCCGCCGATCGGGTCGTCGGACAGATGATTCAGCTTCTTGCCCGTCGAGATCTGCTGCTGAACGAGATTGTAGCCGCTCAAGCTCGTCTCGACGTTGTTCATCAAGAGATTAGTTTGTAGACTGTCGGTGACGCGCATTGTTCCCTACTCCTGGCCGTCCGAAACCCTCTCCGTGAGAGCCTCACGAGCGGTTAATTGGAAAACAGGTTGTTGATCAGCGTGTTCAGCATGCCGTCCATGGTGTTGACGACCTTCGCGGAGGCCTCGTAAGCCTGCTGATATTTCATCATGTTGATCATCTCGTTGTCGGTCGAGACGCCGGTCACGCTGTCGCGCTGCTGTGTGAGCTGTGACTGGTTGGACGCGGCGGTCGTTTGGGCGGACGTCGCCGAAGCGGTCTGTCCGGCCAGGTTGGCGACGCGGGCCTGGTAGAAGCTCTGGAACGTCGCGCCGGCGAGCGGGCCGGTCGTCATCTGCGTGTTCTCCAGGTTGCCCAGCAGGGTCGCGTTGCTGGCGTCTCCGGGGGCGGGCGTGCCGCCCCCGGCGGGTTCCGCCGCCGCCGCGACTTTATCGGGGTCGCTCGCCAGCGTGGGGTTCACCCCAATGTCGCTCGCGTCGGTGCCGGTGAAGAAGGCGACGCCCGTCGAGCCGTCCAGGCCGGCGCCGCTCTCGTGGACGCTGTTGACCTGCGAGATGACCGCCGAGGCCAGGTTGTTGAGGTCAGACTGGTAGCCGGCGAGGTCGGTCTGCGCCTGGGCGATCCCGCCCAGGTCGCCGCCGGAGAGGTCGCCGCTCGCCGTCAGCGCGGGGAGCGACAGTTGGAAGGCGTCCGTTCCCTGCACCAGTTGACTGGAACCGACGGAAACATCGACGGTCCCGTCACTGGCGTTGGTGATGGTCACGTTCGACAGGTTGGAAAGGCTGTCCAGCAGCTGATCGCGCTGGTCCAGCAGCGTGTTGGCGTTCTCGCCGGACGCCTGCGAGTCGCGGATCGTCTTGTTCAGGGCGGCGATCTGCTGGCCGTAGCCGTTCAGCGAGGTCATGTCGTCGGTCTGCTTCGCCGTGAGCTGATCGCCGATGCTGGTCAGCGAGCTGTTCACGTTCTGGAACTGCCGGGCCAGGGCGTCGCCGCTCTGCACGACCGTGGTCCGCACCCCCGTGTCTTCGGGGTTGTTGACCAGGTTGTTGAAGCTCTGGAAGAGCGTCCCCAGGGACGCATTCAGGCCCGTGGACGACGGCTCGCCGAAGGCGTCCTCCATCTGCGTCAGCGCCGTGCTCTGGGCCGACTCGTTGGACTGCTGCGAGTTCGCGCCCCGCACCTGCTGATCCAGGTACTGGTCTCGGGCGCGGGTGATGCTCCCGACCACGACACCCGTGCCGAGCATCCCGACCGTGTCGCCGGACGAGCGGTCCGGCGGCGTGTACGGGCCGCTCGCCGCCAGGTTCGCCGTCTCCACGGAGTACCCCGGCGTGGCGGCGTTGGCGATGTTGTTCCCGACGACGTCCTGCCCCATCTGGGCGGCGGCCAGCCCGGTCGCGCCGATCTGCAGTCCGAAAAATGATCCTGGCATTGTGTGACCTCCGTGTGATGCCCGTCGTCTACGCCCGGCGGTCCAGGAGCAGGCGGCGACCCACGCCGCCCCCAAGTCCGTACCCGGCCCCGGCGCTGCGTCCTGCCTCCACGTAAAGGTCCAGCATGAACGCGATGTACTTCAGTTCGTTGTTGATCAATCCGCGGTTGCGCGCACTGAGCGCCTGCACCTGGGCGAGCGTCTTGCCCAACCCCTCGCGCAGCGTCTCCAGGGCGCGGCGGTCGCGGGGCGTCGCCCTCGCCAGCAGCGCCGAAAGCGTACAGGGCTGTCCGGTCTCGTCCCGCATCAAAGACGCCCGTGTTTCTTCCTGTTCCTGGAGCGCCCGCAGCAGACCCATATGCTCCTCCTGGAGCGCACAGAAGCGAGCGCGGTCGCAGGCCAGCAGCGCGCGCCCTTGGGCTTCCAGAAGCTGGCGGTGGCGCGTCTGCAGTGTCAGCTCCTGCCGGAGATTTTTGAGGAGCGGTGTCATGTTCGTCATGGAGAATGTCCCCTGTCTGGTTATCGGCGGGTGTCGAGCCTGGCTGGAGAGGCCGCCGCGCCGAGGGAGCCTTTGAGCTGGTCGTAGAGCATCCGGCCCAGGCCGAAGTCGCCGCGTCGGGAGACGGAGTCGGACAGGGTCTGGTCGAGCATGTCCTGGAAGATCTGCTGCTGGTTGTCGTCGTCCGGCAGTTCTTCGTCCTTGGGGATGGATTTGCGCATCTCCTGCAGCATCTGGTGCAGGAAATAGCTTTCAAACCCCTGCGTCGCCTTCTGGAGAGCGGCGTGCGGCTTGTCCAGCGCCGCCGGAGTCGGGAGCGCGTCAGCCGTCGGGCCGGTCATCATCATTGCACCTCGATCTCGGCGTGGAGTGCGCCGGCTTCTTTCATGGCCTGAAGGATGGCGATCAGGTCGCGCGGCGTCACGCCCAGGGCGTTGAGCGACCGCACCACTTTGTCCAGCGTCGTGCTGGCGGGAACGGGGACGAGGCGCTCGCCGCCCTCCTGGACGCTGATGATCTTGCGCGGCGCGACCACGGTCCTGCCGCCGCCCAGCGGCGCGGGCTGCGAGATGACCGGGGCGTTGGCGATCTGCACCGTCAGGCTGCCGTGGGCCACGGCGCAGGCCGAAACGTCGATGTTGCCGCCCATGACGACCGTGCCGGTCCGCTCGTTGATGACGACGCGCGCCGTGTCGTCCGTCTCGACGGGCATGTC
>CAXUCQ010000005.1:10147-11364 GCA_964249295.1 uncultured Armatimonadales bacterium
GGACCGTCGCCCCGTCCAGGGCGCGGGCGCCCGTCGCGCCCCCCGGCGGCGCCTGGTTGACGGCCCGCGCGACGCGGAAGGCCGTGGTGAAGTCCGGGTCGTTGAGCGTGATCTGCAGCGACGTGCTGCCGCCGGCGAAGGTCGTCGGCACGTCCTGTTCGACCAGCGCGCCGCCGGGGATGCGCCCCGCCGTGACGTGGTTTTTCACGACGCTGCCGCCCGCGCCGCCCCCGGCGAGGAACCCGCCGACCGAGACGGACCCCTGGGCGACCGCGTAGACCTGCCCGTTGGCGGCCTGCAGCGGCGTCTGCAGCAGCGTGCCGCCCTGCAAGGACTTGGCGTCGCCCATGCTGCTGACGGTGACGTCGATGGCGCTGCCGTTCTTGACGAAGGCGGGCAGGTTCGCCGTGACCATGACGGCCGCGACGTTCTTCAAAGACAGCGCGCCCGGCGCGCCCGTCACCCCGAACCGCTTCAGCATGCTCGCCACGGTCTGCGGCGTGAAGACGACACTGGTCCCGTCGCCGGTGCCGTCCAGCCCGACCACCAGCCCGTACCCGACGAGCTGGTTGCCGCGCACGCCCTGGATGGCCGCGATGTCTTTGATGCGCGCCTGCGCTCCGGCAGGAACGCCAAGCCCCAGCCCCATCAGCGCCAGACCGCAGATAACGAGTAGTCGTCCCATGTGTTTTTGAAAACCCCGTACAATTATCGGGCCGTGGTCAGCGAATTCTCAGAGCCTTCAGAAAAGAAACTTGAAGACACGGCTGATCAGGCCGCCGTGCTGTTTGTCGCCGACCGGCCCCCTCCCGCTGTACCTGATCTGCGCGTCTGCGACGAGCGACGAGGCGACCGTGTTGTCGAAGCCGATGTCCTGCGGGCGGACGATGCCGGACAGGGTGATGTTCTGCGTCTCGGCGTTCATCCCGACCTGGCGCGTCCCTTCGACGGACAGGTCGCCGTTCGGCAGGACGCTCTTGACCCGGACGCTGATCTGCGCGGTCAGAGCGTCGGTGCGGTCCGTGCTGCCGCTGCCGTCGCTGCTGCTGCTGCCGCTGACGCCGAAGTTCTTGATGAGATGCAGCAGCGGCCCGAAGCCGGGGCCGTAGCTGAGGCTGTCGGACCCCGACGTCTTGGTCTCGGCCTTGGACGCCGCCGAGGCGTTCTCGCTGATCAAAATGGTCAGCGTGTCGCCGACCCGTCGCGCCTTGTTGTCG
>CAXUCQ010000005.1:11374-26111 GCA_964249295.1 uncultured Armatimonadales bacterium
CGCAGTCGTCTTAGTCGCCGTGCTGCTGCCGGGGAACAATGAATCGGCGTGGACGGCTTGAGGGAACAGCGCGGCCACAGCCGCGAGGAGGCAAAAAGTTCGTTTCATGGGTTACAACTCCAGAAGCACGGTCTGTGCATCGACGACGGTGACGCTGAGATCGCTGCCAAGGCCGTCCCGGTGGACGTGGATCGCGTCCCCCGCCCCGCCCGCATCACGGGCGACGCCTTTGGCCGAGATCGTCAAGTCGCCGTCCTGCATCAAGATGGTCACGAGGTCGCCGCGACGGACCAGCGGACTGTTAGGCGCCGCCGGGGCCGTGTTTGTCACAGATCGGGCCGGCGAGTCCGTCGAGGTCGGCGCGGCGGACGGGGCGCTCAGGGTGATCGCGACCCGTTTGGCGCCGTCCAGCACGATTCCGGTGTCCGGGTTGAGGCCCGCCTGGCGCATCTTCAGCAGGACATCGCCCGGCGTGATCAGCCGGGTCTGGGTGGGGATCGGGGCGCGGCCCACCGGCACCCCGCGCAGGCGCGACCGCTCGGCGGCGTCGCCGCCGGACAGGTCGGCGATCGCGCCGAGCGAGAAGAAGCCGTCGGCATCGGCGGTCACGACCGCGCTCGGCCTCAGCACGACATGAACGGCCTGGGTCGCGTGCGCCGCGACGGCCAGCAGGCCCAACGCGAGCGTCGGCAAGAGCAGATTACGCATGGGGAACGGCTTTCGTGGGGGAGGCCCCGCGCGTGGCGCAGGGCCGGTCGGATTACTGCCGCAGTTGGTTGGCGATGCCGAGCATGCTGTCGGAGGTCTGGATGGCTTTGGAGTTCACTTCGTAGGCGCGCTGGGCGGTGATCATGTTGACCATCTCCTGCACGATCTGGACGTTGGAGCCTTCCAGGGCATCGTCTTCGAGCGCGCCGAACCCCTGCTGGCCGGGCGTGCCGTCCACGGCCGTGCCGGAAGCGTCCGTCGGCTTGAAGTTGTTGCCGCCGATGTGCTGCAGGCCCGCCGGGTTGACGAACGTCGACAGCGTGATCTTGCCGACCGTCTGGGGCGCGGTGCTGCCGGCGACCGTGACCTGGACGGTGCCGTCCTGGCCGATGGTCGTGCCGGTGGAGTTGGCGGGGATGGTGATCTCGGGCTGGAGCGCCTCGCCGCTCGAGTTGACGAGCTTGCCCTGGCTGTCCTGGCTGAACGCGCCGTCACGGCTGTAGGCCGTCGTGCCGTCGGGGAGCAGGACTTTGAAGAATCCCTGGCCCTGAATGGCGACATCCAGGCTGTTGGTGGTGACCTGGATCGTCCCCTGGTCGAACATCGTCTCGGTCGCGCCGGGCTTGACGCCCAGCCCGACTTCCAGGCCGGTGGGCGACTGGATGCCGTCGGCGACGGCGCTCCCGGCGGGCCGGATCTCCTGGGACAGCAGGTCCTGGAAGTTCGCCCGGCTGTGTTTGAAGCCGGTCGTGTTGACGTTGGCGAGGTTGTTGGAAATGACGTCCATGTTCAGTTGCTGGGCTTCCATCCCCGTGGCCGCCGTGTAGAGTGCGCGCATCATGGTGCGGAGTCTCCTTTGTGAATGCTTCCTCGGTCGGAGAAAGCGGGTGCGTCGGCTTCCACCCAGCAAACCTGGACAGTCCAGCCGAAATCAATAACCGGATTTGAAAAGAACGCCCTCAGACCTTGGCGACATCGTTGACCGCTTTGTTGGTCGCGTCGTCCTCGGCCTTGAGCATCTTCTGGTTGGTCTCATAGGCGCGGTTGATCGTGATCATCGAGACCATTTCTTTGATCACGCTGACGTTGGATGTCTCAAGAACGCCCTGCTGCACCGTCGCCGTGCCGGCGGCGCTGCGGACGGCGCCGGTGAACTGGTTGTCGCCGACCTTGGTCGCCCCCGCAGACCCGCTCAGGGAGGCAAGCATCAGGCTCCCGACGGTCGCGCCGTCGGCGGCGATCCGTCCGGCGGGGCTGATGGTGATCTTTTTGGCGCCCGTCGGCAGGCGGATCGGCTTGCCGTTCCGGCCCAGGACGGGGAAGCCGCCGCTCGCTTCCACCAACACGCCCTGCGCGTTCTGCGTCATCGCGCCGTCGCGCGTCAGCCGGACGCCCTGCGGCGTTTGGACCACGAGGGCGCCGTCACCCGACAGAGCGACATCGAGAGGGTTCCCCGTCTGTTTCAGGCCGCCCTGCGAGAAGTCCGTCGCGAGCGACGCGACGGCGGCGCCGCTCCCCAGGCCGCCGACCGACGGCCCCTGGGCCGCATCGTTCTGGCGGGCCAGAAGAGTCTCACGGAACGACTGCAGCCGAGGGATGTCCTGCTTGTAGCCGGTCGTGTCGGCGTTGGCGAGGTTTTCCGAGATCGCATCCAGCGCCGTCTGGTTGGCGAGCATTCCCGTCGCCGCCGTGTACATGCCGCGTGTCATCAGGGGAAGTCCTTTCCCTCCAAGGGCTGAGTTTATTATCGGCACGACCCGGTAATTTCCACAGTGTCAGATTCGCCGCGCGTTCGCTCCGATTCTGGGTAACATGGGACGCAGCGGGTGTAGGACAGCCTGCATCACAGCGACAGGAGACGGAGAGCGATGTCGATCCACGAGACGGAACGTGTCATCCAGGACTTTTTGGGCGAACACCCGCGCGCGACCGAATGGCGGGCTTTGCGCCAGGCGCTGTCCGAGCGGCTGCTGGCCCTGCGCCGCCAGCGTCGGCAGGAGGGGGAGACCGGCGCGGACGCGCCCCGCCTGCACGCGCTCGACCTGCAGATCGGCTCCCTCGACCGTCAGGTGGCGGCGCTGGAGACCGAGGAAGCCGTGTCGCAGTTCGTCGAGAACTCGCTTCGGGTCACGCTGGCGAAGTCCGCACCGGACGAGGGCGAGGAGTAACGAGGGCGAGGAGTAACGAGGGCGAGGAGTAACGAGGGCGAGGAGTAACGAGGGCGAGGAACAACGGGACGGCACAGACGAAAGCGCCGCCGGGTGTGGGGATACACCGGGCGGCGCTTCTGCTTGTGCGCGGGGAACGCACTGTGTTTGCGGATCGTGCGCGTCATTACGCTGAAAACATTCTAACACAGGCGTGACGGTCTGTCAAGCGGTTTCCCGGAAAAGATTCCGGCTTTATTTTTCCCCGCCGGGCAGCTCCTGAGCGGCCTCGTAGCGGGCGAGTGTTTCCCGGCGGAAAGCCGCATAGCGGTCCGCGTCGATGGCCTGCCGGATGCCCGCCATCAGCCGGGCGTAGTAGGCCAGGTTGTGGAACGTCGCCAGGCGCGAGGCCAGGATTTCGTCGCACTTGTACAGGTGACGCAGATACGCGGCGGAGTAGCGGCGGCACACGGCACAGGTGCATTCGGCGTCGACCGGGCCGAAATCCTCGGTGAACCGGCTGCCCTTGATGTTGATGCGCCCGTCCGTGGTGTACAGCGTCCCGTTCCGGCCCAGGCGCGTCGGCAGGACGCAATCAAACATGTCG
The DNA here is from genome assembly GCA_964249295.1 of uncultured Armatimonadales bacterium. Taxonomy (GTDB): domain Bacteria; phylum Armatimonadota; class Armatimonadia; order Armatimonadales; family Capsulimonadaceae; genus CAZZVX01. The sequence goes on from CAXUCQ010000005.1 coordinate 14,837, forward strand.
ATCCCCTGCCCCACCGCCTCTAAAATGTCGGGGGGCGTCCCGACGCCCATCAGATAGCGCGGCTTGTGGTCCGGCAGGTGCGGGACGCTCCAGCCGACGGCGGCCTGCATCAGTTCCGGCGGCTCCCCGACCGACACGCCGCCGACCGCGATGCCCGGCGTGTCCACCGACGCCACAAACTGCGCGCTTTCCCGCCGCAGGTCTTCGTATGTCCCCCCCTGCGCGATCCCGAACAGATGTTGGACGCTCCCCTGCGCGTCGTGGTACGTCTTGCAGCGCGCCAGCCAGCGGTGCGTGCGCTCCGTCGCGGTCCGCGTGTCGTCATACGAGCAGGGGTACGGCGGACACTCATCGAACGCCATGATGATGTCCGCCCCCAGCGCGTGCTGCACCTCCAGCGACCGTTCGGGGCTGAAGAAGTGTTCCGAGCCGTCCAGATAGGACTTGAACGCCACGCCTTCTTCCGTGATCTTCCGCAGTTCCTCCAGCGAGAAGACCTGGAAGCCGCCGCTGTCCGTCAGCATCGCACCGTCCCAGGCGATGAATCGGTGCAGCCCGCCCGCCCGCCGGACCAGGTCCGGGCCGGGCCGCAGGTACAGATGGTAGGTGTTCCCGAGGATGATGGAAAAGCCCAGACCGGCGACCTCCTCCTGCGTCATGGCTTTGACCGTGCCGCGCGTGCCGACCGGCATGAAGACGGGAGTGGGGATGGGGTAAGGCGAGTGAGAAAGGCGGAGCGATCCGCGCCGCGCGCCGCATTCCGACGAGCGGCGCGTCACGGAGAACAGAGTCATGCAGGCAGTATACCCGAAGCGTGGGACGCTGGGGACTCCCGCCCGGCAGGAGCCTCAGAAGCCGGGGGCGGCGAGGTCGAAGTGGACTTTTTTGGACTTGGAGGAGTAGTCGAACAGCACCAGACGGCCCAGGACGCGGCGCTGCAGCGAGAACTGGGTCTCGTGGTAGCCGAGCTGGCCGTACCGGTCGGAGAACGCCGAAACGCCCAACGCCGTGTTGTTGTCGACGTGGTACTGCAGGCCCGTCGACAGGTTGCTGGAATGCACGGTCAAACCGTAAAAGCCGTTTAAATTCACGGACAGTTTCTGGTGCAGCGTGGCGAAGTAGCTGAACGTCATCCGCTGCTGGAACGACGCGGCGTACAGCGAGGTCAGCGGATCGCTGTAACTGGAAACCGACTGACTGCGCAGGGGGTCGTAGGTCCAGAAGTAGCCCATCGACAGGGTGCCGTTCGCCAGTTTCGTCCTGTTCAGCGTCAGCGTGCCGTTGGCGGTGGGGGCGCTCTGGCCGTGATCGTTCCAGCTCTGGCCGATGCGGACGGACGGCGTGAGCGTCGTCAGCCGACCGAGGGGATGGAACGGCGCGGTCGTGAAGTTGAAGTTGACGCTGCGGGTCGAGGCGGCGAAGGCCTGGGTGCCGAACTGGGGCGTCGTGCTCTGCGTGTTGTTGCGGGCGACGCTGAAATTGGTGGTCTCTAGGATGCCGCTGTGGCCGAGCTTCCGCGACGGCGTGTTGAGCGTGGCCTGGATGCTCGAGCCGGAAAAGCCGTAGCCGTCGAACCCGTTGTCCTGGTCGCGGCTCGCCGAGAGGTTCAGGGAGAACGTCTTGAAGTCGTGGTTCAGCCCGTAGTTCATGAAGCTGCTGCGGTGGTCGGTGTAGCTCATCGACACGTTGCTGGAGGTGGCGTCGTTGATCCGCTGGTTGTGGCTCCACTGCGCGGTCCAGTCGGACCGGGTCAGCCCGGCGACGGAGAACGACCCGCTGCGCCCCTGCCCGAACGAATACGTGTGTACCAGATCTACGCTGACGCCGTTGTGCGACCCGGACTGGGTGAAGCTGGTCAGCGAGCCGGGGATGGCGTCGGCGGGGTTGGCGCCGCTGGAAGCCGCGTTGCGCACGTACAGGGTGCCGAGGCTGTTGGGGGTGACGTGGTAGTAGATCGGGACGTTGACCATCAGACCTTCGGAGTTGAAGCCGACCAGTTGCTGGCCGAACAGGGCGGTCGAGGTCAAGGACTGCACGTGGTAGGGGACCGAGACGATCCGCTTGCCGTCCGAATAGATGCCCGCGCGCCGGAACTGCAGCTCGGTTTCGGGTTCGACGCTGATCGACCGGGCCGAAACGATCACGTGCGAGGTCGAAATGTCCGCGAAGTGGAACTGGTTCTCGTGCAGGGCCGTGTCGATCGACGCCTGGTCCATCGGCGCCGTCGCCAGCGCCGGCCCCGCGATGGACACGTACCGGAAGGGGTGTCGGCCCGGCACGGCGACGATGCCCGAGCCGGTCCCCTCCGCGAGCTGAAAGATCAGGTCGGCGGCGACCACCGTGTGGCGTCCGCGCGTCAGCTTGGCGTTGTGCGCGACGATCGGCAGCGACGGCGCCGCGAGGTTCAGCTGCAGCGTGTCGGACGAGACCTCGATGCCCCGGTAGTGCAGATGCACGGACCCGCTGCGCCCGTGCGCCTGGATGATCTTGTCGTCCGCGCTGTACAGCAGGTCCTGGGGACAGTCGATCTGGACCCAGCGCGAGTCGCCCGTCGTGGACACGAGGTCGTGGTCGGAGGTGAACTCGACCGACGCCGTCCCCGAGGCCGCGCGCCCGGACACGACCGTGGTCGCCGTGATGATCGCCGTCCCGTCCGTCGGCGCGCTCGTCAGCGTCACGCGCGCCGTCCCGGCCATGGTCGTGACGGACTCGCCGTCCAGCGTCCCCAGGTTGGTCGAGAACTGGACGGCGGTGCCGTTGGCGACGAGGTTGCCGTCGGCGTCCCGCACGGTCGCGGTCAGGATGGTCTGGCTGATGCCGTTGGACTGCAGGATGTCGGCGGCCGCCGACAGCGCCACGCTGGCCCGGCTGTCCGCGCGGGCGGCGCCGGGCGAAAATCCTGCCCACAGCAGCGCCCACGCCGTCAGCAAGGACAGCGCAAGCCGTGTGGCCGGGTTGGGGACGGGCATCTTGTGGAAGATCATCGTGATGCTGCCTGATGCGGATGAATGGGACTTCTTGCGAAGCCCCACCGAGCGAAGTCCAGGGCTGGAAGGAACGAGTAGGGATGTCTGCCTCCGCAGACAGAGACGAGCGAGAGGCCGCGCAGCGATCTTCAGTCCGCGAAGGCGGACTTCCACACGGGTTCCTTCCAGCCCCGGACTTCAGTCCGGGGACCTCTCTGTCTCTTACGGCGTGGTCGGCGGGTTGGGCGGGGCAGGAACGGTGCCGCTGCCGCCACTGCTGGTGCCGACGCTCGTCGTCCCGCTGCTGCTGCCGGTGCCGTTGCTGCTGCTGTTGTGCAGGATCGCGAACAACAGCACGCCCGTCAGCAGAGCGGCCAGGAACACCGGCCCGGCGTGGCTGCGTCCCCGCGCGGAGGACGGGACGACGCTCGGGGCCGCCTTGCCGGGGTAGATCGCCGCCGCCAGACGACTGGCGGCGGCATTCACCGCGCGCTGCGTCACCGCGTCCAGCGTGTCGGCGTTGCTGACCGCCACGCCCGTGCCGGTGAACGCCAGGGTGCGCAGCGAATTGCCGGTGCGGGTGCTGCGCAGGTTCGCGCTCACCTCGATCGACACCCGCCGCGTCGCCGGGTCGATGGACACCGACTCGATCGCGCCCGTCAGGTAGTCGTTCGTCTGCACCTGCGCCGCGATGCGGCCCGCCTTCTGCGGGTCGAACGGCCCGGCCAGGTCCGACTGCTGCAAAACGTTGTCGTCCACCGCGCGCTGCACCGGCGCGAGGAACTTGCTGTAGCTGACGACCTCGTAAGAGCCGACCAGGCCCAGCCGCAGCTTCAGGGCATCGACGACCTGTCCGGCCAGGCCGGCGGCGGCGGGGTTGTTGGAATTGTCGGCGAACGGGAACAGCAGGATGCTGCGCGCGCCGTAGGCCGGCTCCTCGACCGGCAGCGGCGGCGGCAGGGCCGGGCCGTTGACGGTCGGGTTGGTCGCCGGGCCGTTCGGCGCCTGTGCCTGCGCGGCGCCGAGCAGCCCACCGAGGGGCGGACACAGCAGGGAAAGGGTCAACCCCCAGGCGACGGCGCGTTTGGCGAGCGGCCTCCGAGGGAGGCGGATTCGTGGCGACATGATTGTTAAGTCCTTCTGGAGCACAAAGCCGGGGAAGTCGCCGGAAAGCCGGCTTGCGGCTCCCCGGCGATGCATTGCCCCCAGGTCGGTTACGGAACGAACGCCGCGGGGACGGCGACCGGGTCCGAGTAGATGTACGGGTTCAGGCCGGTGGACGGCCCGTTGCGCGAGTCCCGAGCGCCGATGCGGGCGAAGAGCTGGGTCGCGTTCGGGAACAGTTGCCGCAGGCTGCCGCTGCGACTCCCCGTCTGCAGGAAGAACTGGACCGGGTTCCCGGCACGTGGGGCGTTGACCGTGGCCGTGTACGGCCCCGTGCTGTCCGGCGTCAGCTCGCGCACGCCGCTGCCGAAGCCGGGGTCGGTGGAGATGTCCAGCACGTAGGTGTCGGCGCCACGGGTCGAGGGGACGCTGATGACCAGACTGTCCGGCCCGGACCCGTTGAACTGGCCGCCGGTGCCGGTCGTCGCTTGGAAGTCCACCGGGTCGAGGTAGGTGACATAGTTTGTCTGCGACCGCCCGGTCAGGAAGTAATCGGTGACGATGGTCGGTCCGGTCGTGCTGTTGGTCGTGCCGCCGCTGTTGGTCGTGCCGCTGCTCGTGGTGCCACTGTTGGTCGTGCCGCTGTTGGACGTGCCGCTGTTTGTGGCGAGCAGCCCGGTCACCTGCTGCTGATACAGACCTTCGATCAGGTAGTAGAAGCGGTCGCCGACGTGCTGGATGCCGGTCCCTGCAATACCTGCGGGGTTTTCTCCCGCGACCTGAATGACGGTGTTTCCTGTTCCACCGTTCGTGGTGCCGTTCGTGGTGCCGGTGCTGTTCGTGTTTCCGATGGTCAGCGTCGGCTTGCTTGCGGTGATACTCAGCTTGTCGCCGCCATCATCATAAACGCTCAGCGGTGAGCCGGTCGGCTGGACGAGAACAGGGATTTGCCCAAAGTTGGCGAGGCCGGTGCCGGTGTTCGTCGTCGTCGTGGTCGTGGTCGTCGTCGCGGTGAATTCGTAGAACACGGCAGAGTCTTGCAGGACCGGCGGGAAGTCACTCCGGTAGACGTGATACTCGATGAAGTTTTGGAAGGGGATGTTCCCCACGGTCGCCGTGATGTGGACCGAGATCGGCAAGTAATTACTCGGCAGAGGCGGCGCGGGCGGAATCCCGATAACGGAGACGCCAGCCACTGTCGTCGCGTATTGATGCGTTCCGGGGGCGACCCCGGTGCCGCCGATCACGTCCGTGCGGCCTTCCTGCGCCGCGACCTTGCCGACCGCCGCGCCGCCGACCGAGCCGCTGCCGCTGCCCCGGCGGATGAAGCGCAGCAGGAGCACGCCGGCCAAAACCGCGATGAGCACGCCCGTCACGCCCGAAAAGGCGCCCCGCTTGCCGCCCGTGCTGTTGGAGCCGTCCCGGTTGACGTCGTCGGCCTTGGCCTCCAGCGTGTTGCCCCGGACGGAGTAGGCCGGGAGCTGGTAGATCGCCGTCGCGGAGTCCTGCGGCTGGATGCCCAGGCCGCGCCGGGTCACGACGGCGTCCGACTGGTCCTGGGAGGCGTTGGCGACCCGGATGCGACCCACTTCGTTGCCGTTGCGCGTGACGACCATGTTGAGGCCGTCATACAGCCCGTCCCGCGTCCCCTTGTTCAGCAGGACGCGGTCCTGGTCTTCGTTGTTCAGGACGGTCGCTTTGGGCAGGTTGAACTGGGTGAGCTGGCGGACGGCGGCGAACGCGGCGTTGTTGATCGCCTCGTTCACCAGAGCGTCGTCGTCGTCCGTGCTGATGGCGCGCGGGTTCGAGGTCCCCTGGGCCAGCGCGCCGTTGACCAGCTCGCCCGTGTTTGAGTCGGTGACGCGGACGACGACGCTGGCCGTGGCCTGGCGCGGGTTCTTGGAAAAAGAGACCGCCGCCACTTCCCCGGTCACGACGGCGTTGGTCCCTAATGTGCGCCCCAGCCGCTGCAGGCCGATGACATCCAGCGGGGGCGTCTGGCCCGTGTTGGCCAAGCCCGCCTCGGTCTCCTGCCGCGACAGCACGTCGTACTTGTTGGACTTGCCCAGCTCGACGACGAGGGCGTCGGACGCGATCCGACCGACCTCCGGCCCGCCGTAGCCCGTGTGGTTCTCGAAGTCCAGGACGGCCCACTCCGGGTTCGAGTTGCGCTGCAGGCCCTGCGCGTGGGCGGTCAATCCGCCGGCCATCAGGGAGAGCAGGGCCGGCCAGACCATCGCCACCGAGAGCAGCCAGCTCAGGGGGCGAGCGCTCCAGTGTTTTTTGAATCGTTTCACTCTGTGAGAGTCCTCCTCAAATCAAGTCCATGACCGCACGTCCAGGTCATGGCCCTCTGCCGAATGACGATAAGGGCAGGCAGCCCCGGCGTTATCGAACGCCAGGGCCGCCGAGATCGGCGGGCTATTCGAATCCGTAGGCTAACTGGTCGGGACGTTCACCGTCACCGGGTCGAACGCATAGATCCAGTACGACTGCCACGGCTGCAGCGAGCCGCCGGAAGAAACGGCGGTGTAGCCGGACCCGTTGTAGCTGTACAGCGTCCCCGAGATCAGGTTGTAGGTGCTGCCCGCCGCATCGCTGAAGGAGAGCGCCGCGCCGGTCGCCGGGTTGGTGAACGTCAGGCCCGACACGGGGATCGCCGTCAGGCTCGGCACGCCGAGCTGGTTCCAGCCCTTCTGCAGCGTGACCGCCACGGACTTGGCCGTGGGCGTCGGCCCCGCGACGGTGACCTCGTGCGAGGCGAGCAGGTACACCCAGTAGCCCTGGCCCAGATGCAGGCCGTCCGCCGGAGGCGTCGGGTCGAGCACGTACTGGAGCAGCTGCGGACTCCACACGAAGACGTGCGAGCGGTTGGAGCCGGCGCTCGGCGCCGCCCGCGTCCCCGTGTTCAGCGTCCCCAGCAGCGTGTCGAACCCGACGCCCACCGACGCATAGTCGTAAGGCACGGAGAAGAAGTTGTACCCCGCCGGGAACACGTGGATCGGCGCCAGGCCCTCCCCGTTGGCCGCCGAGAAGTCGGCGCGCGTGAACTCGTTCGCCACAACCACCTTCGTGAGTGCGGGCGGCGAGGTGAACCCGCTCCGCTGGACCGTGACGGAGTACGTCCCCGCCTGCAGCGGGCCGCCGTAGTTGACCTGGCCCGTGCCGCCGGCAGGCGCGGCGGTTTCGGTCGCGGACGTGGTGAAGGTCGCCACGACGGCCTTGGTCGTCGTGTTCGTCACCGTCACGGTCGCGCCGCCCACAGGTCCGCCGCTGCTGGCATCCAGGACCAGCCCGCCCAGCGTCCCCAAGGTGCTGACCAGGGCGAACTTGGTCGTGAAGTCGGCGCGATTGAACACGCCTCCTATGACGGTGACGGTCTGGCTGACCGACGTGTGGTTGGCCGCCGTCGCCGTCACGGTGTACGCGCCTTGGAAGAGCGGCGTCGTCGTGCGGAAGTTCTGCGCAGAGCCGTCGCCGGTTGGTTCACCCGGCGAGGTCGCCGTGCCGCTGCTCGTCAGCGTCGCCACGGTCGCCCCCGTGCTGTCGGCGACGGTGATGGTGACCCCGCCCAGCGCGACCGTCGGCGTCAGCGAGTCCGCCACGAGGCCGCCCAAGGTCCCGAAAGCGGAACTCAGAGCGACGTTCTTCGCCGTGAACGTCCCCGCCGTCAGCGTGAACGTGATCGGCACCGCCGGGTTGAACTGCGGCTGGGCCGCCGTGCCGTTCCCCTGGTCCGTGACGGCAAGGGAGTAAATGATGACGACCCCGTTCGCGTCGGTCGCCGGCAGCGAGACCGGCCCGAAGTTGATCGGCGTCACGCCGTCCGGCCCCGTCGCCGTGGCCGCCGTCGTGAGCGTGGCGACGGTCGTCCCACCCGTCGAGATCGTCACGGTCGCGCCTGCCAGCGGCGTGCCGGACGTGTCGGTCACCTCGCCGCCGAACGTCGCCTGCGTGCTCTGCAGTTGGGCGTTCTCCGTCGTCGTCTGGTGCGCCGTGACGGTGAAAGGCGACGGGTTAGTGGACGCCGTCAGGTGGTCCATCGCCGCCACGCTGCCCGTGTAGGTCCCTTGCGCCAGGGAGACCGGCCCATAGGTGCCGTCCGGCGCCGTCGGGAAGCGCTGCACGTTGGTCGTCCCGGCGGGCAGGCCGGTCTGCGTCAGCGTGACCGTCGCCCCGCCGATGGGTTTGCCGGTCGTCTTGTCCGTGACCGTCCCCTGCACCGTGCCGAGCGTGCTCGTCAGGGTGAAGTCCTGGCGGGTGAACTGGCCCGACGAGATCGTCACCGTCAGGGGCGGCGCGGGCTGCGGGTTGTTGTAGTTGGCCGGCGGCGTGATCGTCACCGTGTACGCGCCCGCCGTCAGCATCCCCGTGTAGTTGACCGGAAGGCCGTCCCCGGTCGCGCCCGCCGCCGGCGTCGTCGGCGTGCCGGTGGTGAAGGTCGCGGCGGCCTGTGTGGCCCCGGCCTTCGTCACGGTCACGATCACGCCGGGGATCGGCTGATGCGTGAAGTCGTCCGTGACCAGGCCGCCCAGGGTGCCGGGGACCGGCGTCAGGGTGAAGTCGACGTTGGCCGTCGTGGCGCCGGGGTTGACCGTGAACGGGTTGGGCGTCGGCGCGTCCGGCGTCGTCACGGTGTTGTCGCCGAGGGCCGTGACGCTGCTGTTGTACGTCGTCGCGGGTGCGGAAACGGAGTAAACGCCGTTGGTGTTGGTGGTCGTCTGCACCACCACCGTCCCGTCCGTGGACGTGAACGTCAGCGAGGCGTTGGGGACCGGGTTCCCCGCCGTGTCGCGCACGACGCCGGAGATCGCGCCTGGCGAGACGGGCGACAGATTCAGGTTGAACTGGGCCGACGTGTCCCCCTCGACCAGCTTCGCCAGCGGCGACTGTGTCGAACTGAACCCGGCCCGGATCGCCGCGATGAAGTAGGCCCCCGGCTCGACGCCGTCGATTCGGAAGCTGCCGTCCGTCTGCGTCAGGCCGCTGTACAGCCCGCGCGGGTTGCCGGGGATGGTGTTCGCCCCGTCCGGCAGCAGGTACACCGTGGTGCCGGCCTTGTTGGTCCCGCCACTGCTGGCCAGCGTGACGCTGCCGAAGATCGTCCCGGTCCGCAGGAAGCACACGGCGTTGTGCAGGAGGTTGGCGCGCTGGTTGCGGGCGAAGAACGTGTCGACGTTGTTGGCCGTGTACTTGTAGATCTCCGTGCCGATGCCTTCCAGCCCGAAGGACGAGAAGATGACGCGCCCACCGTTCTTCCCAACATTCAGGTTGTAGATCAGGCCCGTACCCGTGCCGTCCGTCTGGTTATCGACGCCGGGGCCGATGATGTTGAACGACCCATCGACCGTGGCGCCGTTCTGCGCGGCGATCAGGCCGATCTGGCTTTCGGCGGTGTTGCCGCCGAAGCCGAAGGTGCTCGGCGCAGGGCCGAGCTGATCCAGGCTGCCGTCGGTCCGCCATTTGGCCTTCTGCGATCCGTCGTCGATGTCGGGATAGTTGTTGCCCAGCAGCAGCGCGTTGGAGTTCGGCGGGGCGTAGGTGAAGCCGTTGGTCGTCTCCGTCGTGAAGAAGTCCTGGACGATGCCGAGGCCGACGTTCGGGTTGAAGAAGGCGTCGCCGGAGATGCGGGAGCCTGGACCGCTGCCGCCGCCGAAGCTTTGGCTGCCGCCGATCGCGTTCTGGGACGCATTGGTCGCGCTCAACACGTCGGTGATGAACGAGCCGGGGGAGTTGAGCGTCTGGTTGGCGCCGCCCTGCGTCAGCGCCGAGGCGACGTTGGCGCCGGACATCATCAGGCGCCCGCCGCCGGGGAACGTGACGCCGTCAAAGGAGCCGCCCAGCACGAACGCCCGCAGTTCCTGCTGCGTGTTGCCGTCGGCGATGGAGCCGACGGTGTTGAGCGGCAGGTCCCCCGCGTAGGGCGAGTTCCAGATCACGCAGCGGGTGTTGACCGCGACCGCCGCCGCCGGCTGTTTGGCGCCCGTGGTCGGGTCGTTGACCGCCGGCTGGTTCTCGACCGAGGCCGAGTAGGCGCTCAGCACCTGCGGGTCGAGCGGCCCGCGCGCCAGGATGCGCCACAAGCTGTACTGCTGCGAGAGCGGCACCGAGATTCCTCCGACCAGACTCGTCTGCTGATCGACGGTGCCGTCGGAATAGGAGTCGACGCCGAGGCCGTTGAAAACGGCGGTCGTGTTCAGCGGCCCTGTCTCTGTGAAGCCTAGGTCGAGGACTTCCGGGACCGGGAACTTGTCGTTCAGCGCCGCCTTATAGTTGGTCGTCGGGTCCTGGCTCTCAAAGTCCGTGTTGAAGGTCGGCTTGTTGCCGGACTCCGAGACGTAGCGGTAGATCGCGTTGGGCAGCGCGTTCACGTCGATGTCCGTGAAGTACGACTCCGCGCCGTAGAAGATCGGCGGGATGTTCTCCTCGCCGTTGCCGCCGAACGTCGAGCCGACGAACTTCTGGCCCAGCGTGTTGTCGCTGACGACCAGGATGTCCTTGCCGCCCTGGAACGGCTGGGTCGAGAAGCCCCAGACGTTGTCGTAGATGCGCCAGTTCGGCGCCGTCACCCCCGGCACCGTCGGCTCGACGGCCTTGTCGTAGGCGATCACGTCCAGATAATAGTCGCTCGGCGAGACGGGCGTCGTCCAGGTCGCGGTGTAAAGCACGCCGCCGTTCGCGTCCTGCGTGGCGGACTTGGTCAGCTTCAGCCACTCCAGGTTGCCCTGCGCGTCCGTCGGGGCCGGGTGGTCCGCGCCGCTGTGCGGCTGCTGGTCGTCCACGCCCGCCAGGTAGAACGGCGTCCCGTAGTCGTTCTTGCCGTTCTGGTCCGTGTCCGTCGAGCCGTCGAAATTGTAATTGGCGTCGACGAACTGGCACTCAAACTCCTGCCCGAACGACTGGAACGCCGCCGGATCGCCGCCCTGATTCTGTTGGCTCGTAAAGCCGATCGGGAGCGTGACCGCCGGGTTGCCGGTGGTGATCGTCAGAGGCGATGGAATCTCGCCGACGCCCGGATCGTACCCGAGCGTGATCGGCGTGGTGCCGTCCATACCCGCGACCGCCCCGCGCTCCGTGACGGAGTACGGGTTGTTGTTGACGGTGAACGTCTGCTCCGCCTCACCGACGTTGATATACGGCGTGAACAGGTCGGCGTAGGCCTGGATCGCCGCCGCCTGAGCCGCGTTGGGGGGCGTGGTGGGCGG